>JANOJK010000510.1:0-6543 GCA_031408165.1 Acidobacteriota bacterium
TTGCGGAGGTCGATCGCCGCTTCGTCCGTGCAGGCCATCGCCGTCCCGCGCCGGCCCGCCAGAGGCAGCACGCCCGCGAAGAACCGGTCGACCCCGTCGGCGAAGCCCTTCGAGCCGCGGATGCTGGCGATCTCGACGATCTCCTGGTGCAGCGCCGCAATCCCGTCCGGATAGTCGTCGTCTCGCAGCGGGCGGCCGACGCTCAGCGCCGCGGCGACCATGGCGGCGTGGCCGAGATCCGCGCCTTTGTCGAAGCGCGCACCGCCGGCCGAGGAGGGGAACGCGAGGCTGAATTCCGCCCAGAGGCGCCGGCGGGTGAGTTTCAGCCGCTCCAGGGGCTCGGCGTAAATGGCGTCGCCGAGGACGATCTGACCCGCGGGGGTGATGATCATGCGCCCCGGCGCGAGCGAGCCGTGCGCGAGCCCGGCCTCGTGCAGCCGCGCCAGCGCGGGCAGCAGTTCGAGCAGCAGGCCGAGCCCGGCATCCAGGCCGGCGACGATCCCGTGCTCGGCGGCGGCGTCGAGCAGGTCCGACAGCCGCCGGCCGGCGACGTTCTCCGACACCACCGTCAGCCGGTCGTCTGCGCCGCGTTCGATTCCGCGCGGCCGGGTGAACCGCTCGTCATCGAGACCCGCGATAATCGTCAGTCGCTCACGCAGCGCCGCTTCGAACACGGAAAGCTCCGGGCGCAGCACGAGCCGCTCGAGCATCTCGCCCGTTTCGTGGTCGAAGCCGAGCACACGGCGGCCCAGGCCGTCTTCATAGCCGGAAGACGACTGGGACGAATCGGAATCCAGGGAGACGGGGGATACGTGCACGGAGCCCAAACAACTTTGCAACGGCCGCACCAGCATGCCATTTACGTCGGCGAACCATAAGCCGCGCAATTCGCGTAGTTAGCGGCCGACTGGGGCCCCGCCGGACAGCGACCGATCACACTTCTGTCGGTCGATCTCCCGAACTTGTAACTGCGTTAGAGTGACACCGTATGGCGGATGTCACCGAAATCGAAGCCCTGAAGGCGTCCATGCGCGGTGCACAAGGCGCCGCCGCGCATCTCGCGGACATCGGGGTCAAGGTCGAGGCCGTCGATCCCCGCGCCGACATCTCCGAGAGCGATCTCGACGAGCTACAGCGCCTCACGCTCGCCAATGCCATCGCCGCGCAGGCGCTCCGCGGCCTTGTGGAAACCATGCGGAAGCGACGCGGCAAGCTCCCCGACGACGAGACGCACGAAGCGGCCGCTGGAGACGCCGACGAGTGAGCAGGTGCGAAGTCCGAAGTACGACTGCGGACAAGAGCGAGGATCAGACTTAGCGATCGTTGGCGGCAGCGACCCTAGACGAGTCCAGCTAGCATGATCATTCGGTCGTATGGGCTGTTCTGGCGCCGCGACGAGGTCAATTGGCATCCCGGTGCCGGCAATAGGAAAGCCTTCCGGCTCCTTGGCCGGGCCGGCAGCAACATGCCGGGCCTGCGGCTTGCTGACTTTCGTGACCAGCGGGGCATCTACGTCCTGTATGGAGTCTACGGCCCGCACTACGTCGGTGTGACCAGAAAGCGCGGGCTCGGACTACGCCTCAAGGAGCACCTCGCCGACGCTCACGCTCAGCTGTGGGATCGGTTTTCGTGGTTTGGGTTCCGGAACGTCTTGAAGCAGCAGGATGATGACGGCCTGTGTGTCCTCAGGGCCAAAATCTTGCTCCGGTTCACTTTGGCACGCTGACCTGATGATCGGCGACATGGAGTCGCTCCTGATCAAGGCGATGGGCCTCTGCGCAGCTCCGGTTCGTTTTCAACACCGGTTCAGAAAGAACAGTTAGAGAACCAGGCGAACCACTCGTCGATCTTGGCGTAAGTTGACGTGTCCGGCGAGAAGAACGTGAACGCCTCCGTTACACGCAGCCGTCCCAGCTGACATTCGAGGTCGTGTTTGATTCGCGCTTCTGCCTGCGCCTCCTGCTCGGTCGAGGGCGGCCGGTACAGGTCCGGCGTAATGAACGTAATCGCCGATTGCATCACTTGAACCTGCTTCTTCGACAACTCTTTCTGGTGCTTTGCCAGCCACCGTTCGGCATGGGTGCGCTTGAGCATCGCTTTCTGCTCCGGGGTCGCCGCATCGAACGCGGCGGCACGGGCTTGCTCACCCATTCGGATGAACTCGTCGTAGGGAAGGCTCTTTTGTGATGCGAAAGGCTCCCCAGCTGCGGCCAGCAGGATCACGATCAGCGTCATTCGGCTCAACATGGCGCACTCCTGACAAGGATTCCTACGGCGTCCGCAGAACACGAAGTCGGACGGTGTACGTTCCCTGGGACTTGAGCGGCTTGACCAACGTTGCCGACGGATGGTGGACGCGGGGAGGATCGAACTCCCGACCTCTGCATTGCGAACGCAGCGCTCTCCCAGCTGAGCTACGCGCCCCCACTATCGATCGCCACACACGTGACGGGGCCGATGGTCCGACCCCCGCCGATGCTGTGAACACGTAAGTCTAGCATCGACCCCAGCACGGAGCAACGTGGTTCCGCCGGGCCTGTTCTATACTCAGTCGGATGGAAAAGCGTTCGAGTATCAAACGGATCGGTGTGCTCACGGGCGGCGGCGACGCGCCGGGCCTCAACGCCGTCATCCGCGCCGTCGTCAAATCGGCCGCACGCTGTCACTGCGAAGTCATCGGCCTCGAGGACAGCTTCGACGGCCTGATCGAGGCCAATCGATCCCGGCGGCTGGAGCCCAAGGACGTCACCGGCATCCTGCGCATCGGGGGCACGATCCTCGGCACCGCAAACCGCGGCAATCCCTTCCTCTACCCGATTGCAACAAGCGACGGGACGAAAGACTATTCCGCGCGCTGTGTCGAGATGTTCCACGACATGGAGCTCGACGCGCTGGTCGTGATCGGCGGTGACGGGACGCTCGCGATCGCCCATCAGTTCTCCAAGCTCGGCATTCCGCTCGTCGGGGTGCCCAAGACGATCGACAACGACATCGTGGAAACGACCAACACCTTCGGATTCGATTCCGCCTGCAGCTTCGCGACCGAGGCGATCGATCGCCTGCACGTGACCGCCGAAGCGCACCACCGCATCATCGTCGTCGAAGTGATGGGCCGGAACTCCGGGTGGATCGCCCTCTATTCGGGCGTCGCGGGCGGCGCGGACGTGATCCTGATCCCCGAGATCCCGTACGACGTCGAGAAGATTGTGCGCAGCATCCGCCGGCGCGATCAGATGGGCGCGCGCTTCAGCATCGTCGTCGCCGCGGAAGGGGCGAAGCCCATCGGCGGCAAAGTGACGCTGCTCAAGCACGCGGCAGGGGAGTTTGTCGAGCGACTCGGCGGCGTCGCGGCGCTGGTCGCGACCGACCTCGAGCGGTTGACCGGCAAGGAGACGCGGAGCGTCGTGCTCGGGCACCTGCAGCGCGGCGGGGCGCCCACCAGCTTCGACCGCATCCTCGCCACGCGCTTCGGCGCGCGGGCGGTCGAACTGCTGATGGAAGGGACGTTCGACCACATGGTCGCCTTTCACCCACCCGACATCGTGGCCGTGCCGCTCGAGAAGATCATCGGTCGCACCAGGACCGTGCCTCCCGATTTCGACGTGCTCCGCACCGCCCGGGCGATGGGGATCTCGATGGGGGACTGAGATCCTTCCTTCGCAACTTCGCCTCCTTCCCTGTAGAATCTGCGGCGATGCGTCCTCAACTGATCGGCGTCATGGTCGCGATGCTGGGCATCGCCGTTGCGGCACAATCCACGCCCCCAAAACCTCCAGCCTCACCGCCGCAATCGCCCCAGGCCCGTCGCCCGGCGCCTGCCGCCTCGCAGACCCCGCGGCGCCCCGGCACCGCGAGTGACCCCAGGGAGGCGACCGCCAGGAGACTCTGCGCGGCCTGTCATCCGTTCGAATACGTCGTGGCCGTGCGGCGGACCCGGGCGCAGTGGGAAGCGACCGTGGAGAACATGATCGGCCGCGGCGCGCGCGGAACGAACGCCGAGTTGACCGCCGTGATCGACTACCTCTCGGAGGCGCACCTGCTCACGGGGACGATCGCGCGCGGCGGTTCAGGCCCGGACGACCGGCCGATTGTCGACCCGAAGGCCTCGGAAGCCGCCAAGCCGCTGTACGCCGCGAATTGCCTGGCGTGCCATGGCGCTGACGCCCGCGGCACCCCGAACGGCGGGAATCTCGTGCGCTCGATCACCGTGCTGCGCGATCGTTACGGCAATGTGCTGGCACCGTTCCTGCGCGCATCGCATCCGCCGGTGCCTTCCCGCGCCAGGGGCGGCGCGCCGACCGCCACAGCCTTCGAAGGGCTGACCGACAGGGAGGTGCTGCTGCTCGCCCACTTCCTTCGCGAGCGCGTGAACGACACGCTACGCGGCGCCCCGATGTTCAAGCCGGGCAACGTGCTCACCGGCGATCCGAAGGCGGGCGCTGAGTATTTCCAGGGCGAGGGCGGCTGCGCGGCGTGCCATTCGCCCTCCGGTGACCTCGCGGGCATCGGCAAACGACTGGAGCCCGTCAACCTCCAGCAGCGCTTCCTGTTCCCGCATACCGCGCGACGCCAGGGGCCGGGCGCCAAGGTTGTCACGGTCACCGTCACGACCGCATCGGGACAGACGCTGACCGGCGATCTCGACCGCATGGACGACTTCAACGTGTCGTTCCGCGACGCGGCCGGGACCTACCACAGCATCCGGCGCACGCCTGACACCCGCGTGGTCAAGACCGATCCGTTCGCCGCCCATGTCGCGCTGCTGTCGCGCCTGACCGACAAGAACATCCACGACGTCGTGGCGTATCTCGAGACACTGAAATGATGAGACTTGAATTCATCGCCCTGCTTCTGGTGGCACTCGCGGGCGCGCCGTCCACCCAGTCACCGGCCCAGGGTCAGATCCCTGCGGACGCGTGGCCGACCTACAACGGCGACTACACGGGCCGGCGCTTCAGCACGCTGACGAAGATCAACGCCGACAACGTCAAGAACCTCGGCCTGGCGTGGAGCTATCGGTTGTCGGCGCAAGGCACCGGCCCCATCAAGGGGACGCCGCTCGTCGTCAACGGCATCGCCTACGTGACGGTGCCGGATCACGTGTGGGCGCTCGATGCGAGGACGGGCCGCGAGGTCTGGCATTTCGAATGGAAGGGCAAGGGGGGCAACCACATCGGCAACCGCGGCGTCGGCATCCTCGGCGAGTCCGTGTATGTCGTCACCCCCGATTGCCACCTGCTGTCTCTCGACATCAGGAACGGCAAGGAACGGTGGCGCCAGACCATCTGCGATCTCGATCGGTATTACTACGCGTCGGCGGCACCCGTCATCGTCGGCAACCATGTGATCGTTGGAGTCAGCGGCGATGACCTCGACATTCCCGGGTATGTGGAATCGCACGATACGGTGACCGGAGCGCTCCAGTGGCGCTGGTATGTGGTGCCGCAGAAGAAAGGCGACCCGGGCTCCGACTCGTGGCCCAACGAGGACATGGCGAAGCACGGGGGCGGCATGACCTGGCAGCCGCCGACGTTCGATCCCGAGCTCAACCTCATCTACGTCACGACCGGCAATCCGCAACCGGTCATCGCCTACAAGAACCGTCCGGGCGCGAATCTCTTCACGGCGTCCATCGTCGCGCTGAATCCCGACGATGGAAAGATGCGCTGGTATTTTCAGTCGTCGCCGCACGACACGCACGACTGGGACGCCACGCAGACGCCGGTCCTCTTCGACGCCGAGTTCAACGGCCAGCCGCGGAAGCTGCTGGCCCAGGCCTCCCGCAACGGCAAGTTCTTCGTGCTCGATCGCGCCGACGGCAAGGCGCTCGTGTGGTCCGACTACGTCGTGACCAACTGGTCCAAGGGCCACGACGAGAAGGGGCAGCCGATCCCGGACCCGGCGAAGGACCCGCAGATCGACGGCGCGCTCGTGACCCCGAACCAGGGAGGCGCCACGAACTGGCCGCCGCCGAGCTTCAGCCCGAAGACGGGCCTCTTCTACGTCAGTGCGGCGCAGGCATACAGCGTCTGGTACATCTACGATGCGGGCGACAACCCGCAAGGTTGGGGCGGCACCGATCGAGGCGGCTGGTCGCAGAACATGCTGCTGGCGATCGACTACAAGACGGGCAAGGTCCGGTGGACCCACAAATGGGAGGGCGGCGGCATGTCGGGCCTCCTCAGCACGGCCGGCAACCTGCTGTTCTCGGGGGACGGCTCGAGCGGCAATTTCGTCGCGCTGAACGCCACGACCGGCGATCCGCTCTGGCATGCCGGCGTCCGGACGTCGGTCAGCAACGGCCCGATCACTTACACGCTGGACGGCCTGCAGTACGTCGTCGTCGGCGCGGGGGACACGCTCTGGGCGTTCGTCATGAACGAATAGGCTTTGGGCTAAAGCCGAAAAGCCCCTAAAGCCCAAAGCCCAAAGCCCAAAGCCTAAAGCCCAAGTACGTCGAGATACTTGAGCGCGCCGCCGGTGTTGAAGACGACCACCATGTCGAGGCCGTGAACGTGAGCAGCTCGGACGCGCCGACGAAGT
>JANOJK010000515.1:0-2297 GCA_031408165.1 Acidobacteriota bacterium
GTGTTCAGATCCGTCTTGAACACGCCCGGCGCGATCGCGTTCACCGTCAGGCCGTGGGGGGCCCATTCGACGGCCAGCGCGCGGGTCAGTCCGGCCACCGCCGACTTCGACGCGGTGTAGGCGCTGACCTCCTGCAGGCCGACGAACGACGAGAGCGAGGCAATCCCGATCAGGCGTCCCGCGCCGCGCGCGATCATCGCGGGCGCGAACGTCTTGTACGCGCGCAGGGTCCCGGTCAGGTTCACGTCGACGATGCGCTGAAACTCGGCCGTGTCCATCTCGAGCGTCGGGGCGCGGCGCGTGATGCCGGCGCAGCTGAGCACGATGTCGACCTGACCGAAGGCCTCGATCACGCGGTCGCGCATGCCCGCCAAAGCCACCTCGTCGCCGACGTCCGAAGCCAGTCTCAGCGTCCGCCGGCCGCGCCGCTCGATCTCGACCGCGACCTCGTCGACGAGATTCTGCCGCCGCGCCGTCGCGACGACGTCGGCGCCCGCATCCGCGAGCCCGAGCGCGAGCACGCGGCCGATGCCGCTCGTGCCGCCCACGACCACGGCGGTCTTGCCAGTCAGATCGAACAGGGAGCGCGTCATGTCAATGGCTGATTATAGGTGCAGCGCCTGCTGGTCGGGTAAACTCCACGGCGAGGTAGAGAGACGATGAAGCCAGCGACCGTGTTTCTCGGAGAGATGACGAACCCCGAGGTCGAAGCATTCCTGAAATCGCACCATACGGTCATCATTCCGACCGGGGCGACCGAGCAGCACGGACCGCACGGGCCGCTCCTGACCGACGTCCTGATCCCGCAGGAGATCGCCCGCCGCGCTGCGCCCGGGCTCGGCGCCGTGGTGGCCCCCCCGATCAACTACGCGTTGTCGTACCCGCACGTCGGCTTCACCGGCCTGGTGCACATCCGGATCCCGACGTTCATGTCGCTCGTCGAAGACCTCTGCGTCTCGTTCGCCGCGTCGGGGTTCAAACGCATCATTTTCCTGAACGGCCACTACGACAACACCTACGCCATCGCCTACGCCTGCGCGAACGCGGCGGACCGGTTGCCGAGGGACGTAAAGGCGTTCCCGGTGAACTACTGGGACGCGCTGGCGCCCGAGGAGGTCACCGAGTTCTCGACGCTGAAGACGGGCCTGCACGCCAACCTGGCGGAGACCTCCGCGGTGTTGCGGATCAATCCCGATCTGGTGGACATGGACAAGGCCAACGCGGAGTTCCCCCCCTTCCCGGACTACAAGATCCCCACCGGCCCGGTGCACACCGCGTTCTTCTTCACGGCCCCCGGGTCGGTGTATTGGGCCACGAAGTCCGGCACGTGGGGCGACGCGCGCGGGTCCACGGCGGAGATCGGGGAGCGTTACCTCGAGGCCGGCGTGCGCTCCACGCTGCGCGTGCTCGAGGCCATCGAGCAGACCTTCAAGGCGATGCCGCCGCGGTAACCAGCATGCGGCCGGGTTGCCGGCCACGAGCACGGCACAAAGATCACCAGGCTCGCCAACGTCACAAGGTCGCCAGCATCGCGGGGACGAAAGACGAGGCCGGGTTCTACGACCGGCGATAAGGTCGCCAAGACCTTTGTGGTCTTCGTGATCGTCGTGGTCTTTGCGCATCAGCGTGGCGCCGTTCAGATGGTCTGGCGCGACCAATACCAGTAGAACGGCAGCCCGACGAGCATCAGCCCGACGCCCGCCAGCGCGCGCTCGGGCGTGGTCAGGAGCGTGTTGATCACGATGCAGGTGGCCACCACCATGAACAGGATCGGCACCACCGGGTAGCCGAGCGTGCGGTACGGCCGCGCCGCGTCCGGCAGCCGGCGGCGGAACACGAAGACCGACGCCGTCGCGAGCACGACAAAGATCAGCACGGCGAAGATCGCATAGTCCGTGATGGTGTCGTACGAGCCGGAGAAGACCAGCACGATCGCCCACGCCGCCTGCACCACGAGGGCGCGGATCGGGACGCGCGTCCGCGGGCTGAGGCGCCCGACGGTCGAGAAGAACAGGCCGTCGGTGGCCATCGCATACGGAATCCTCGCGGACACGAGCGCGACGATCTGCAGCGACCCGAAGATCGACATGGCGAGCGCCGCCGCCATCACCCCGGCCGTCGCGGGGCCGAGGAACCGCGTCACGACCTCGGTCGCCACGGCGGACGCCGGAGAGATGCTCGCGATCGCCGCGGGCGTCAGGACGTAGAAATACGCCACGTTCGCAAAGACGTACAACGTCGCGATGATCCCGATCCCGCCGATGATGGCCAGAGGAAGGTTGCGCGACGGATTCTCG
>JANOJK010000551.1:0-2689 GCA_031408165.1 Acidobacteriota bacterium
GTAGGGACCTTCCATGTGGATGCCGGCGATCGCCGCGTCGGTCATCCGCGCCAGCACGCGTGCGCTCGCCGCGAACCGTTCGAACGACGAGGTGATGAGCGTGGGCAGGCACCGCGTGACGCCGGTCGCACGCATGCGCTCGAGCGCCTCGGCGACGCGATCGGCCGTGAGGTCCGGCGCGTTGAAGTCGATTCCGCCGAAGCCGTTGACCTGCAGGTCGAACAGCCCTGGCAGCTCGATCGTCATGCCCCGTCGCTTCCGGGGACCTCGCCGGCAGTAGCGGGGTTCGGCAGCGCCGCGGCCCGGCTCAGTGCCCGGCGATGGGTGTAGGTCTTGACCCGCATGTGGCTCGTTCGCCGAGAGGGCAGTATACACACCGCGCCCGGCGGTGTGCTCGTGGTCGCCCACTTGGAATCCCCGGACCGGGCTACCGCCGCGGCGGGCGCCGCCGCACGAACCGATCGAGCAGACCCCAGAGAACCAGCAGTGGCATCGCCACCACGGCGGCGCCGATGGCGAAGGTCGTCTTCCCCGGACCCGTCAGCATCATGCCGATCTGGTTGCGGAACGGGTCGTCGGTCACGAGGTAGGTCCAGGTTGACGAGGGCCCCTTGATATCGACGTCCTTCAGATCGATTCTGCCCGCGTTGGCGCGGACGTGCGCCAGCGCGGCCAGCACGGCGTCGTCGATCGCATCGTCGAAACGGTCGAAGGCTCGCGTGATTTCCGACGTGAACGTGGTCAGCGGGTCATGGCCGCCGAGCGCCACGAGATGAATCCCTTCGCGCACATCCGCGACCAGCGCCAGGTGGTCGCACCACGCCCGATCGATCTGCTGGAGGGTGACGGCCTGCTCCGCCCGGCGCACCGCCTCCTCGCCCGCGGCGGCAACCAGCGCGGCGCGCGCGTCCGGCGAGCGGCGCCAGACGTCGGGCGTCTCGCGGCCATCGAGAACCGCCTGCCGGCGGTCCATCGCGAGACGCCGCTGGTGCTCGACGACCGACACGTAACGCCACAGGGTCTTCCGAATCTCCAGGTTCTGGCCGTCGGCGATCCGCTGCGCGCGCGCCACCTCGCCGGCGACGACAGGATGGTCGATCGGCTCGTCGCGCGTGCCGGCCACGAAGCGTCCCGCGATGAGGCCCTGGATGCCGTAGCGCACCAGCAGGTCATCCTCGAGGCTGATGAAGAATCGCGACTCCCCCGGGTCTCCCTGCCGCCCGGCGCGCCCTCGCAGCTGGAGATCGACCCGCCGGCTCTCGTGACGGTTCGTGCCGATCACGTAGAGGCCGCCGAGCGCCGCGACCCGGTCGCGCTCCGCCTCGTCGGGGCCGCCCAGATGGATGTCGGTGCCGCGTCCGGCCATGTTCGTGGAAATGGTGACGGCGCCCCACTCGCCCGCCGCCGCGACGATGCGCGCTTCGGCGGCGTCGTTCTTCGCGTTCAGAATCTCGCAGCCCACGCCTGCGGCGCCGAGACGCGCCGCAAGGCGCTCCGACTCCTCGACGGTCAGGGTCCCGGCGAGCACCGGCCGCCCCGACGCGTGCACGCGCGCGATTTCCTCGACGACCGCGCGCTCCTTCGCGTCGCGGTTCGTAAACAGCATGTCCGGGCGATCGATCCGGATCATCGGGCGGTGCGTCGGCACGACCACGACGCCCAGTCCGTACAGGTCGCGCAGCTCCGCGGCGGCGGATTGCGCGGTGCCCGTCATCCCGCACAGGCGGGGATAGCCGCGAAGAAAGTGCTGGAGGGTGATCGAGCCGAGGATGCGGCCGTCGGGTTGCCGCTCGATACCTTCCTTTGCCTCGAGGGCGGCCTGCAGGCCGTCGGGCCAGTGGCGATCCGGCACGACACGCCCGGTGAGCTCGTCGATGAGGCCGATCCGGCCGTCCGTCACGAGGTAATCGACGTCTCGCCGCAGCAGCACCTGCGCGTGCAGCGCGCAATTGAGCTCCGTCAGGAGGCGGTAGTTCTTTTCGTCGTGCAGGCTTCCGCAGTCGAGCGTTCGCTCGACGAGCTCGATTCCGGCCTCGGTCAACTCCACGTCGCGGTCGTATGCGTCCATGTCGAAATGGACCCCGGGTGTGAAACCGGCCACCAGCCCAGCCACTGAGCGGGATGACGACGCCTGGCGTTCGACGCTCCCGGCAATGACGAGCGGCGCCCGCGCTTCGTCGATCAGGATCGAGTCGGCTTCGTCGACCAGGGCAAAATGAAAGGGCCGGTGGGCGAGGTCCGGCATCTCCCGCGCCAGGAGGTCGCGCAGGTGATCGAAGCCGGCTTCCTTCGCCGTCACGTAGGTGACGTCGGCGTGGTACGCGTGCCGCCGATCGGCGGGAGTCATTCCCTGCTGGACGACACCCACCGAGAGGCCGAGGCGCCTGTACACCGGGCCCATCCACTCGGCGTCGCGGCGCGCCAGGTAGTCGTTGAACGTCAGGACGTGAACGCCGCGGCCCGACAGGGCGTTGAGCGCGACGGGCATGACCGCCGCGAGGGTCTTGCCCTCGCCCGTCTGCATCTCGACGATGGTGCCGCGATCGAGCGCGAGCGCGGCGACGATCTGGACGTCGAACGGACGCATCCCGAGGGCGCGGCGGGAAATCTCGCGGACCGTCGCATAGAGCGGGCCCCTGACCTCGTCAGGGCCGGCGCCGGCACGCGCCTGATCGCGCAGGTCGCGCGA
>JANOJK010000559.1:0-5892 GCA_031408165.1 Acidobacteriota bacterium
CCGCGCCCAGCTTCTACGTGAAAACGGCCGATCAGAACGGACGTGCGATCGAGCCCGAAGTGCTGGAGCGCGTCTTTGACGGCCTCCGCGCGGCGGTGCCGGCCTACACCGGCGGGCGCTACGCCGCGGCGGCCATCGAGACCGGAACCGACGCCCGCGCACCGGCGCCGAACTGGATCAACGTCGACATCCGGCGCGATCCCGCCGAGAAGCGCGTGTGCGGCTTCGCCTTTATCGGAGACAACCCGGGCACAATCGTCCTCAACAACGACGTCTGCTCATGCGGCAGCAACAAGATCCCCGGGGCCGTGACGATGCACGAAGTCGGGCATGCGCTCGGCTATTTCCACGTCGCGGACAGGAAGAGCCTGATGTTTCCGTTCATTGCGGGCGACTGTCCGGCGGGCGCGCTCTCGGCGGCCGAGTCCTATCATGCCGGGATCGCGTATTCGCGGCCGCGTGGAAACACAGACCCCGACCACGATCCGCCGTCCGGTGCGGCGATTGCCGCGCTGAATCCGCACCTGCTGGTGCGCTGAACCGGCCCCGGGCGGTCAGCCTTCCCACTTGGGATAGAGCGTCTGGCTGAACCCGAGTGCCGACAGGATCTTGCCGGCCATGAAGTCGGCCAGGTCGTCGATCGTCTTCGGCATCTGGTAGAAGGCCGGCATCGCCGGCAGGATCATCGCGCCCGCTTCGGCGCACAGCACCATGTTCTTCAGTTGCGGGAGGCTCATCGGCGCCTCGCGCGGGACGATGACGAGCCGGCGCTTCTCCTTCAGCATGACGTCCGCGGCGCGCTCGACGAGGTTGCGGGAGAGACCGTGCGCGACGCCGGCGAGCGTCTTCATGGAGCACGGGACGATCACCATCGCCTGGCAGTCGTGGCTGCCGCTGGCGATCGTGGCGCCGAGATCCTTGTTGCTGTGGACCTCGAACGTGCCCCGCCTCGCCGGCTCGCCGTAGGTCTCGACGAGATAGTCGCGCAGGCGGCTGACCGACGCCTGCTCTCCAAGCTCGTCGTGGAGGAGGCGCTTCCCGTAGTCGGAGATCACGACCTCGAGGTGGCAGTTCCTCTCGAGCAGGGCCGCCATCGTCCGCATCGCATAGATCGCACCGCTGGCGCCGGTGATGGCAACGGCGAACGTGCCGCTTCGATCCTCAGTTGACATAAAGAGACGCCGCTGTCGCCACGAAATACAGAATCCCCACGTACCCGTTCATATCGAACGCGCGCTTCACCTGCGACAGATCTGTCTCGCTGACCAGCGACTGCTCGTAGACGAGCAGGACGGCGACGAGGGCCACGCCGGCGAGATACAGCGGACCGAGGTCCGCGAAGGCCGCGAGGCCGGCGAGGCAGGCGACTGCGATCACGTGCATGATTCGCGACATCAGCAGCGAGTCGCGCACGCCGAAGCGCACGGGAATCGACTTCAGGCCGGCGGCCCGGTCGAACTCGAGATCCTGGCACGCGTACAGGATGTCGAACCCGCCCACCCACGTGCCGATGGCGGCCCCCAGCAGCCACGGCTCGACCGCGCCGATCGGCCCGCCGGCCGCCAGCCATCCGCCGACCGGCGCGACCGCCATGGCGAGCGCGAGGAACAGCTGGGTGTACGAAGTGAACCGTTTGGCGAGCGAGTACCAGAAGACGATCGCCAGGGCGACCGGCGACAGCAGGAAGCACACCCGCCCGAGCGCGTACGACGCGCCGATGAAGGCGAGGGACGAGACGATGACGAAGACGACCGCCTCCCGGCGCGACATCGCGCCGCGCGGGATCTCGCGCATGGCGGTCCGCGGATTCTTCGCGTCGTACGCCGCGTCCACGAGCCGGTTGAATCCCATCGCGGCGCTCCGCGCCGCGACCATCGCGACGACGATCCACAGCAGTCGCCATGCGATCTCTGCCCGGAACACCGGCGTGTCCAGTGACGCACGAAGCGCGAAGGTGGAGTGCAGCGCGAGCAGCGCCCCCGTCAGCGCAAACGGCAGCGCAAACACGCTATGACTGAAGCGCACGAACGATAGATAGGTCTGCAGCTTCAGCATTCAGCATTCAGCATTCAGCGTTTGGCGTTTGGCATTTCACGTATCGAGCCACCGAACGTCCGCCGGCTCGATACCGCCAAGAAGGTATTCTTCCACGTCGGCCACGGCGGCGGGTAATCGAACTGCGAGAAGTTGGGCGCGTTTGCCGGGCTGGAGGGATCCCAGCTCGGACTCGAATCCGAGCGCGGCTGCCCCGGCGAGCGTCGCGCTCTCCAGGATGCGGCTCGCCGCCACGTGGGGCGCCAGCCGGCGGACCTCCGCCAGTTCCGCGAACAGGTTGAGGTCTTCCACGCTGGCGAGGCTGTCGGTGCCGACAGCCACGCGGACGCCCGAGGCATAGAAACGATCGAGGGGCGGCATGCCCGCACCCGTCCATCGGTTGCTGCGCGGGCAGGTCACGACCGTCGCGTGCGCGGCCCCGAGCCGCGACAGCTCGCCGTCCGTGAGGTGCACGCCGTGCACCGCGATCAGGTGCGCGTCGACCAGGCCCAGGCGATCGAGGTAATCAACCGGCCCGCAGGCCGGCGGCGTCCAGGACGGATTCCAGACGCCGAGCGCCTGGAGGAGCGCGCGCCACTCCCCGGTGCCGTCACGAAGGAACTCCAGCTCCTGCGCCGATTCCCCGAGATGGATGCTGAGCGGTTTCCCGGCGCTCCACCGCGCGATCGCCTGCAGGAGCGCCGGCGACACCGAATACGGCGCGTGCGGGACGATCGACGGCCGCAGCCACGCAATCGGGGTCAGGTCCGCGATCTGATCCGACACTGCCGCGACGACCGCCTCCGGGTCCCGGGCGGAAAACCCGAGCAGCTCGCGAAAGAGCGCGGCCGAGAGCTCGCTGTCGATGAGCGGCTCATACGTGGCGAACGTGTTCGTGACGTCCCCTACCAGGCAGGTGCCGGAGGCGCGCGCCTCGGCGATCGCCTCCACGATCGGTTCCGGCGGCTCGTGCGACACGCTGCGCCGGAGCGCCATCAGCGAGGCCGCCCACTGCGCCATCGACGGACCCGGCGGCACCTGGCCCCGCATCCACGAGAGCTCGAGATGAGTATGGGCGTTGGCGAGGCCCGGCAGGATGGCCACCTGACCAAGATCTTCCACGGCCCCCCCGTCGTACGGTCCCACGGCCGTGATGATGTCGCGGTCGATCGTGACGACGCCGCCGGCGAGAGGGGGCCGCGCGATCGGAAGAACCCAGGCGGCGCGATACCGCACGGCTAGGTGCCGGCGCGAAGCTTTTTCTCGCTCGCGCTCCGGGCCGCGTAGTTCGCGAGCTCCTGCGGACGGCTCGTGTCCCCCTCGTCGCGCGCGGTGGCGAGCGAGAGCTGTCGAGGCACGTCCTGCTGTCGAAAGAACGGATCGCCCACGATGTCGTAGTGCATGTTGCGGCGCTTGGCGACGAAGCCCGCGTTCTCGATGTTGCGGACGATTTCCACTTCGTCCATGCAGTAGCTGGCGCCGGCGGCGCGGACGACGTTTTCCTCGATCATCACGCTGCCCATGTCGTTCGAGCCGTACGCGAGGCTGAGCTGGCCGACCTTGCCCCCCTGCGTGACCCACGACGCCTGCAGGTTCGCGAAGTTGTCGAGGACGATGCGCGCGAGCGCGAGCATGCGCAGGTACTCGAGGCCCGTGGCCTCGCCGCCGCCGAGCTCGGTGTGTTCCGGCTGGTAACTCCAGGTGATGAACGCGGTGAAGCCGCCGGTCTCGTCCTGGACGTCGCGGAGCCTCTGCATGTGCTCCAGGCGCTCTTCGACCTTCTCCACGTGCCCGTACATCATCGTTGCCGTGGTCCGCAGGCTCTTCAGGTGTGCCTGGCGCATGACGTCCAGCCATTCGTCCGCGGTCGCCTTGCCATAGCAGTTGAGCAGCTTGCGCACGCGGTCGACGAGAATCTCGGCGCCGCCGCCTGGAATGCTGTCGAGGCCCGCCGCCATGAGGCGGTCGATCACCTGCGGCACCGTCAGCTTCGACATGCGCGTCAGGTGGATGACTTCCGGCGGCGACAGGGCGTGCAGCTTGAAGCCCGGGTAGCGCTGCTTCACCGCGCGAAAGAGATCCTCGTACCACTCGAGCGGGAGGTCCGGGTTGTGGCCGCCCTGGAGCAGCAACTGGACGCCGCCGAGCGCGATCGTCTCGTCGATCTTCGTGAAGATCTCCTCGAACCCGAGCACGTAGCCTTCGCCGGACCCCACTGGCCTGTAGAACGCGCAGAAGTTGCAGCGCGCGACGCAGATGTTCGTGTAGTTGACGTTGCGGTCGATGATGTAGGTGACGACGCCGTCCGGGTGCATGCGCGCACGGATGCCGTCGGCGAGCTCGCCCAGAAGAGGCAACGGAGCGTGATGGTACAGCTCGAGCGCCTCGTCGGCGCTGACGCGCCCGCCCGCCCTGACCTTGTCCGTGATGGTGGAGACGCTCATCAGAAAAAATCTACCGGGCCCGGCCGTTCCACCAGGCCGTGCGTCGCCGCCAGTTCGTAGTAGCGGCGCAGCCCCTGCGTCTCGCGGTCCCCGAGCCGGTACTTGATATTGTCCCTCAAATACGCCCGGCACACGGACGCGCGCTGGACGCCGCAGTAAGCATCCGCGATCGCGTCGGATTGGGCGGTCCCGCGCTCCCTGGCTTCCTGCAACGCCTTGACGCCGGCCGCGTCGATCGCCCCCGCACGCCCCGCCCAGAACGCCCACACGAACGGGAGGCCGGTCATGCGCGTCCACTCGACACCCAGATCGATCTTCGTCAGCCCCGCGGCCGCGTGATCGAGGAACAGAGCCGGATCGCCGATGAGCAGCGCGGCGTCGCAGCCTTCCACCGCGGCGGCGGCCCCCGGCGGAACGGTCTCGAACACCGGGTCGATGCCCCAGGCTTCGCGGCACAGCACGCGGGTCAGCCCGGCGGACGTGGAGGAGCTCGCGTCGAGACCGATCCGGCGCACCTGCGCCAGCGGGACTCGGGAGAAGAGCGCCACCGACGCAACCGCCCCGTCGGAAACGATCCCGAGATCAGGCACGATCCGGTACGGCTGCGGGCCGCGCAAGTACTCGATGGACGGGATCATCCCGAGATCCGTGGCTCCTTCGTGCAGCAGCGTCGCGCACCGCGACGGCACGTCGAACCGCACGTCGAACAGGTCGGTCCGCGCCTCCAGACCTTCCACGAGGGGACGCGCATTCAGATAGCCGACCGCGCCCAGCCGTACGTGTTTCATGGATTGAATTCCGCGCGTTCCGCGGCCTCGCCTCGAAAGTGTCCGCGGTTGTATTGCGCGTTCCGCCGCGTGTCTCGCGGCCTGATCTCGAACCGGTCCGCGGCCCGCTACGGCGTGCTCCGCAGCCCGAACCGCCCGTCTCTCTCGATTGGCTCCAGACCCGCGGCCGTGATGTTGCCGCGGATCTCTTCGAGCGGACTGCGCCGGCGGCCGAGGTCCCCCTCGAGCGCCGACACCGAGTCGACGTCGTCGGCGCCCATGGTGAGCGCGACCTGCGCGAGCTTCGGCCCGTAAAGCGCCCAGTCCACCTGGATGGACTCGATATTGTCCACGAGCAGCCTTCCCACCGCGATCGTCTTCACGTCGTCGTACCCCGTGGACGGCTGGGCGACGGAGCTGACGCGGGCGAGCGGCGCGAACGCGCGCACGCCGCCGGCCGAGGCCTGGATGTCACGCGCGAGCGTGACGAAGCGGAGCGGGTCGCCGACGGCCGCCTCGTGAACCGTCAGCCGCGGCACCTGCAGTCCGCCCTCTCGGGCCGCGCGAATCGCAGCCCCGGGGTCCGGCAGCCGATCGATCGGCGCCTCGGCGATGATCTCCAGCCCCGCGGCGGCGAGCCGTCCCGC
>JANOJK010000577.1:0-4940 GCA_031408165.1 Acidobacteriota bacterium
GTTCGCGCGCATCCGCGACATCGCCGCCGCGATGCGGCCGGCGCTCGAGCGGCGGGACTGGCCCGAAGTCGGCCGCCAGATCGGGGCCGAGTGGGACAACCGCAAGAAGCTCGCCCCCGGGGTCACGACGCCGCAGATCGACGCGATGCTCGCCGCGGCGGCCGCCGCCGGCGCGGCCAGCGGCAAGGTCTGCGGGGCCGGCGGCGGCGGGTGCCTCTTCTGCTTCGCCAAGCCGGAGGCGATCCCCGCCGTCCGCCAGGCGCTCGCCGACGCCGGCGCCCGCGTCCTCGATTTCACGATCGACACGCGCGGCCTCGTGATTGAGACGTTTTGAGAAGATGAAGACGAGAAGATGAACACAGAGCCACAGAGTTCACAGAGACGCACAGAGCAGGAGCGGTCGGGCGCCGGCCTCCGGCCGGCGTCGTGGTGAGAGGAAGGCGGGAACCCGTGAGTCGCTGAGCGATCGAGTGCGATTCACGGGTCCCACCTTCCTCTCACCACACACCGCGCGAAGCGCGATGCACGACCGCCGCCGCCTCAAGCCGTGGCGCTGGTCAGCGCCCTCGGCGGGATTGTTTTTTCCGTGCGCCTCTGTGAACTCTGTGTCTCTGTGTTGCTCTTCTGTCTCGGTGTGCTCTTCTGATGGATAACCTCGCCATCGCCCGCGTGCTCGCCGAAATCGGCGACCTCCTCGAAATCAAGGGGGAGAACCCGTTCAAGGTCCGCGCCTACCGCAACGCGGCCGACACCGTGGCCCACGAAACCCGCAGCCTCTCGACACTGACGCCCGCGGAGCGGCTCGCGCTCCAGGGCATCGGGAAGGATCTGGCTGCGAAGATCGGCGAGCTCCTGGAGACCGGCGCGATCCGGTATCACCAGGAGCTGCTGCAGGCCTTCCCGCCCACCGTCCTGGACCTGCTGCACCTCCAGGGGGTCGGGCCGAAAACGGTGGCCCGGCTCTATGGCGATCTCGGCGTCCGCACGCTCGAGGAGCTCGGGCAGGCGGCCCGCGACGGCCGCATCCGCGAGATGAAGGGGATGGGCGCGAAGAAGGAAGCGCTCATCCTCAAGGCCCTCGAGGAGCAGCGGCGGTTTGTCGGCCGCCGGCTGATGGCGGAGGCCTACGACACGGCCGCCGGCCTGGTCGCCGCGCTCCGCGAGCACGCGCCGGACGCCGACATCTCCATGGTCGGGAGCCTCCGCCGCGGGTGCGAGACGTGCGGCGACCTCGACCTCCTGGCGGCGGGCGGCCCCGCGTCGCTGATGGACGCCTTCACCGGATACCGGCTCGTCGAGCGAATCCTCGCGCACGGCGAGACCAAGTCCAGCGTGCGCCTCCGGGGCGGCTTCCAGGCGGATCTGCGGCTGGTCCCCCGGGAGAGCCGCGGCGCGGCGCTGCAGTACTTCACCGGCTCGAAAGCCCACAACATCGCCATGCGCGATCGCGCCATCCAGCGGGGGCTGAAGCTGAACGAGTACGGCCTCTACAGGATCGAGGACAACATGCGTATCGCGGGAGAGGACGAGGAGGGCATCTACGCGGCGCTCGGCCTCGCGCTCGTGCCGCCGGAGCTGCGCGAGAACCGGGGGGAGATCGACGCCGCGGCAGAGGGCGCCCTCCCCCGTCTCGTGCAGCTCGCCGATCTCCAGGGGGACCTCCACTGCCACACCACGGCCACCGACGGGCGCGACGACATCGAGACGATGGCCCGTGCGGCGCGGGCCGCCGGCCTGCGCTACCTCGCGGTGACGGATCACAGTCAGGCGCTCGCGATGGCGAACGGGCTGGACGAGGCTCGCGCGCTCGCGCACGCCCGCGCCATCCGCGAGGTGAACGCCCGCCTCGACGGCTTCACGCTGCTCGCGGGCATCGAATGCGACATCCGCGCCGACGGGACGATGGACCTCGCCGACGACTGCCTGGCCCAGCTCGACATCGTGATCGCCTCCATCCATTCCGGCTTCAACCAGGAGCCCGCGCAGATGACGGACCGCCTGCTGCGCGCCATCGCCTGCCCGTGGGTCGATGTCCTGGGGCACCCCATGGGCCGGCTCATCCTGAAGCGCGAGCCCCACAAGGCCGACATGACGCAGGTGATTCACGCGGCCGCGGCCGCGGGCGTGGCCCTGGAGATCAACGCGCAGGTGGACCGGCTGGACCTCGACGACCTCCACGCCCGCCGCGCCCGCGACGCGGGCGCCCGGATCGTCATCAGCTCGGACGCCCACGGCACGGGCGGGTTCGGCGCGCTCCGCTGGGCCGTCACCGTGGCGCGACGGGCGTGGCTCTCGCCGGGCGACGTGCTCAACACCCGGACGGTGGACGAGTGCACGACCTCCTTGAGGCGCAGCCGCCGATGAGTGCCGAGAAGCTCGCCGAGATCCGGAAAATGTACTTCGACACGACGCCGAAGACGATTCAGCGCGACTTCGATCGGGCGATCGACATCCTCAAGACGCTGAAAGACGACGAGGAGCGCGCGAAGGCGGCGGTGTTCATGGAGGGGCTGAACGAGCTGCGAAAGGAGTGGAAAAAGTCGCGCTAGCCGCTCTTGCCCCTCATGAGGAGCTTCTTCGCGAGCAGCCGCAGCCCTTCCTTCGCGTTCCGGTCGATCGCCAGCAGTTTGAGGTCCTTCTCGTTCAGCCGGTGCAGGAGCTGCATCGAGATCGCGGGCGGCGTCTTCGGGTGCTTGCACAGGCCCATCATCACGCCGTAGTTCTTCACCCACCCGCGGTTCTGCCCGATGATCCGCAACACGTCCTCGGACACGTTCCCCATTTTCGTGAAGGCTTCGACCTCCGCCTCGTTGATCTTCGGGCTGCTCAGGACGGCCGCGGACACGAGCTTGTTGGAGTCGCGGATGAGCGTGCCGCGCTGCTCGCGGGTCCCCTTCATCGCGAGCTTCATGCGGTCGAGCACCGGCAGCGTGGAGAGCATCTTGAGGCCCCCGGGGGCAGTATCCTCCGGGAGGGCGGACACATCGGGCAGCTCCGACAGCGTGTCGAGAAGGGGCTCGTCGAAATCGATGGCCTCTGGTGGTGGCGCGGTGCCCGGCGCGGTCTCCGCCGGCTCGACCCCGCGGGCCGCGAAGAACCCGCGCATCTCGGGCGGCGTCTCCGACCGCGCCATGAACGCGCGCAACGGGTCGAGCGGCAGCAGTCCGAGCGTAACCTCGGTGGCGTGGCGGATCTCGGGATCGGGATCGTCCGCGAGCAGCACGAGAAGTGCGAGCTGCTCCTGCGCGCGCGGCGCCAGCGCTCCCTGCGCCGCCAGCAGGCGCACGTCGCGCGCGACTTCACCGCGGCGGAAGAAATCGATGAGGGGGGAGCGGAAGCCTGGATCCATGCTCGATTGCCGAGTGCCGATGCCGGACTAGCGCGTGAATTGTCCGGCGGTGGCAGGCGTCAGCCGGAGTGTCTTGACCTGTCCCTTGTCGCCGAGCGGTTTGCCCCGGCGGCCGTTCACGGTGAACGCGAACGCGCCCGCGTCGCCAACCTCGACGAGCGCCTCGCCGCGCACGGTCTGCGTCTCGCGCTCGCCGGCCTGCATCACTCGCGCGAACAGGGTGCGCCCGTCGACCTTGACCGAGACCCAGCACGCGGCCGACGGATGCACCTCGAGCGTCACCTCGGTGGCCTGCGGAGCGGAGATCGGCGCGGCCCCGGCGTCTGCCGGCGGGGGTGCGGAGGCGTCCGGCGCGGGTTCCGCGGCGAGGGCCACCGGCGGTGTGTCCACGGCGCCTGAGACGCGTCCGCGCAACACGAAATACAGAATGACGATCAGCACGACGAGCAGCATCCCGCCGAAGGCGAAGGCCTTCACGGCCTGCCGCTGCCTCTGCTCGAACAGCCTTTCCTCTTCGGGAATCGCGGTCGCCAGGGTGGCCGCCGTCGGCGGCGGATCCTGATTGAAGCGATCGAGGAATTCCTTGACCGTGTCGTCGGGATCGAGCCCGACCTCGACGGCGTATGAGCGGACGAACGCGCGGCTGAAAATGCCGCCCGGCAGCTTGGAGATGTCGTTTTTTTCGAGGGCCTCGAGGGCGGCGGCGGCGATCTTCGTGCTCGACGCAATCTGCCGCAGCGAGATGCCACGCCGCTCGCGCGCCTGGCGCAGCTTCCCGCCGAAATCCTCCATCTGTGGCGTCACTTTAGACAACCTGCGGAAGAGGTGTCAAACCCATGAACAGCCCGATCGCGGCGAATCCCGCGGCGCCGGCGTCGCGGACGGCGGCCGCGCGGTGCGCGTTGATGCCGCCAATCGCCAGGATCGGCACCGGGGATCGGGCGCACGCCTGCCCGAGAAGCTCGAGCCCCGCCACCGGATGCCCGTCGGGCTTGCCTTCCGAGGGAAAGACGGTGCCGAAGAGCAGGTAATCGCAGCCGCCCCCGGCGATCGCGGCATCGACCTCCGCCAGTGAATGGACCGAGCGCCCGATCAGGAACCCGGCGGGCGCAACGTCTCGCACGCGCGCCGCGGGCGCCGAGTCCCAGCGGAGGTGCACGCCGGCGGCCCCGGCCACGATCGCGATGTCGGCGCGATCGTTGACGGTGATGCGCGTCGCCGTACCGGCGGTCGCGCGGCACAACTCGCGCACGAGTGCCGCAAGCTCGCGATCGGTCAGGTCGCGCTCGCGAACCTGGATGACGTCCACGCCCGCGCGCGCGGCGCCCACCGCGCGGACGACGAGCTCGTCGACCGACAGGCCGAATCGCCGCCGATCCGTGACGAAGTGGCGCAACTGCGCGTGCCCCGCGGACGCGGCGGAACGCGCCGGTCCCGGCTCCGAGGAGCGCAGGTGTGGGCTCTGCCCCGACGAAGCGGCGGCGGGCGCCGGGCCCTGCCCCGCCGAAGCCGCGGAGCGGCGAAGGCGGGTCACGGGGTCACCGCAGGAGAGGGCGGGTCCGGGCCGGCGCCGCGGTGGCGGGCTTTGGAC
>JANOJK010000583.1:0-3966 GCA_031408165.1 Acidobacteriota bacterium
CTTCTTCATTTCTTCGAAATCTGTCGGCATTTCCGCCTCCTGATTGAAGGAGTCTTACCCGAGGACACTCATACGGCCACGGTACCATAACCGGGGGGGGCCTTCAAGAAGATGTATCACAGCCCTTCGCGCCACAGAATCAGGGCGTCCTCCTCGGGGTGGGTGTAGTACCTGGGCCGCTGCGCTGCCACCTGGAAGCCCAGGCGCCCGTAAAGTGCCAGAGCGGCGGCATTGGACGCCCGGACTTCGAGCGTGGCCACCTTTCCTCCCGCGGCCGCCGACTCAGCCATAACCTCGCGGAGCAGCCGTGTCGCCAGACCCGCCCGCCGCGCCGCCGGCGCCACCGCCAGGGTGTTGATATGGAGCTCGTCGAAGATGAGCCAGCAGACGCAGAACGCGAGCACCGTCTGCCCGTCACGCAGCAAGTAGACCCGGGTCACGTCGGAATTCGTCAGCTCCCAGACGAGCGTCTCGCGGGACCACGGATTCGTGAACGACTCCGCTTCGAGCCCGACAATCGCGTCGATGTCGGCCTCGGCGCCCGGGTCGCGGAGCCGTTCGACGCGCAGGAGGGTCAAGGGTTCGCTTTCCCGGCGCCTTGACGGCGGTCGCGCGCCAGTTCCGCGTCCGTGCGGCGGATATACAGTGGTGCCAGCGCGTGCGGACGCACCGCGCGACCGGGCTCCGCCGCCGCGATCCGGCCGACGGCGCCCGCCAGCAGCGGCACCGTTTCATCCATGGTGGCCTGCCCGCCCAGGCGGGCGGCAATCACCTCGCGGTAGCGGACAGCGGCGTCGCCGAGGAATCGCACCCGGCCGTGGGACGCGAGTCGATCGCGCCAGGCGTCGATCGTCGCCTCCGGCGAGAGTGATGAGGCCCCGGCGAGAACGGTCCGTCCGTCCTTCGCCAGGAGCGTCGCGAACACCTCGCCTCGGTGTGCGTCCACCCACGGGGCGATGGCGTCAGCCGAGTCCCGCGCGTGCCACCCGAGGGCGTCGAAGATGGAAACCGGCGTGACGGGGATCCCGCGTCCCAGCGCGAGACCCTGGATCGTCGCGATGCCGACGCGCAGTCCCGTGTACGATCCCGGGCCCACTGCGACCGCCAGGTGTTCCACCTCGTCGAGCGCGACGCCGGCCTCGCGCAGCACGGCCATCAGCTCCAGCGGCAGGCGCACCCCGTGGGACCGCGCGGCGTCCCCCGCGCGCTCGACGACGATCGCGTCATTCCCGTGGGTCCGGATCACCGCCGCACTGCCGCCGGCCGACGAGGTATCGAGCGCGAGCACGACCATCTTCCTCCCATCCTCAATCTTCAACCGCGAATCCGCAATGTATAATTGCCGCGATCCCCTCTCATGTCCTCCCCTCCTGCCTCAAGTGAGCCCGCCGGCGCCACGCCGGCCATGCGGCAGTACTTCGAGGCGAAGCGGCAATACCGCGACGCCATCGTGTTCTTCCGCATGGGGGATTTCTACGAGATGTTCTACGAGGACGCGCTGACGGCGGCGCGCGCGCTCGAGCTGACGCTCACGTCCCGATCGAAGGATTCGACCGGCGGCGCGATCCCGATGTGCGGCCTGCCGTTTCACGCGGCCGACGGCTACATCGCGCGGCTCGTCCGCAAGGGTTTCCGCGTGGCCGTCGTCGAGCAGGTCGAGGATCCGAAAAAGGCCAAGGGGCTCGTCCGCCGTGAGGTCGTCCGCGTGGTCTCTCCCGGCACGCTGACCGATGCCGGCTACCTCGAGGCGCGCGAGCCGGCGTTCCTCATGGCGCTCGCGCCCGTGCATCCGGGTCCCGGGTTCGGCGTCGCCCTGCTCGACCTCTCGACCGGCGAGTTCTCGACGGCGGAATACCTGGGAGCCGAGGGGCGCACGGCGCTCTGCGACGAGCTCGCGGTCCTGCGTCCGCGCGAAGTCCTCGCGCCCGTCGGGTTCGACGATGCCGGCGCGCTCCTGGCGGCGTCGCGGATCGAGGCGCGCCTGACGGCGGCCGAGCCGTGGACGTTCGAGTACGAGTCCGCGCGCCGCACGCTCCTCGGCCAGCTCAGGGCGCAGACGCTGCAGGGCTTCGGTCTCGAGGACCGCCCGGCCGCGGTATCGGCCGCCGGCGCGCTCGTGCAGTATTTGCGCGACACGCAGAAGGCGGACCTCGCGCACGTGCGCGACGTCACGTTCCGCACCGGCGCCGACTGTCTTCTGGTCGATCCGACGACGCTCCGCAACCTCGAGGTCATCGAGGCGCAGGACGGCGGGCGGACGGGATCGCTCCTCCACGAGCTCGATCGTTCGATCACGCCGATGGGGGGACGGCTGCTGCGGGCCTGGCTGCTGCGCCCGCTGGTCGCGCTGGAGCGGATCCAGGATCGCCTCGACGCCGTCGAGGACTTCGCGTTCCGCGGCACCGCGCGCGTCAAGCTGCGCGACACGCTGAAGTCGGTGCACGACATCGACCGGCTGGTCGCCCGCGCCGCCCTCGGGACGGCCGGCCCGCGGGATCTGGTGTCGCTGCGCCAGTCGATCGCCGCGGTCCCCCGCGTGCGCATGCTGCTCGAGGAGTTCCAGGCGCCGCTCGTGCGGAGCCTGGTCGCTGAGCTCGACGACCTCGTCGATGTGCGGGACGCCCTCGATCGGACGCTCGTCGACGAGCCTCCGCTCGTCGCGCGCGACGGCGGCCTCGTCCGCGACGGCCTCGATCCGGAGCTCGACGAGCTGCGCGGCGTCAGCCGCGGCGGCAAGCAGCGCATCGCCGCGATGGAAGAGGCCGAGCGCGCGCGGACCGGGATCCACTCGCTGAAGATCCGCTACAACCGCGTGTTCGGCTATTACATCGAAGTCTCGAAATCGAATCTCGCGCACGTGCCCGCCGACTACCACCGCAAGCAGACGATCGCCGGCGGCGAGCGCTTCATCACGCCGGCGCTGAAGGAGTACGAAGAGAAGGTCCTCGGCGCCGACGAGCGCATCGTCGAGCGCGAGGTGGAGATCTTCGACGCGCTGCGCGGACGCGTGGGCGCGGAGGCCCCCCGCATCCAGGACACGTCGCGCGGCCTGGCGGCGCTCGACGTCCTCGCGGCGCTGGCCGAGACCGCCGCGGTGCACAACTACACCAAGCCGCTGGTCCACGGCGGCGACGAGATGGTGGCGCTCGACGCGCGGCACCCGGTGGTCGAGCGGCACGTGGCGGACGCGTTCGTCCCCAACGACATCACGCTCGACGGCACCGATCAGCAGCTGATCATCCTCACCGGCCCGAACATGGGCGGCAAGTCCACCTACCTGCGCCAGTGCGCGCTGCTCTGCCTGATGGCGCAGGCCGGATCGTTCGTCCCGGCGCGGAGCGCGAAGCTGCCGATCGTCGATCGGCTGTTCGCGCGCGTCGGCGCGTCCGACAACATCGCGCGCGGCCAGTCCACCTTCATGGTGGAGATGCAGGAGACGGCGAACATCCTCCACTGCGCCACCTCGCGCAGCCTGGTCATCCTCGACGAGATCGGCCGCGGCACGGCGACGTTCGACGGCCTCAGCCTCGCTTGGGCGGTCGCCGAGCACCTGGTCTCGAACCCGAAGGCGCGGCCCAAGACGATCTTCGCCACGCACTACCACGAGCTCACCGATCTGGCCGATGCCCTCCCGGGCGTCGCGAACTTCCACGTGGTCGTCCGCGAATGGAAGGACGACCTCGTGCTGCTGCGGAAAGTGGTCCCGGGGCGCGCCGATCGCAGCTACGGCATCCAGGTCGCGCGACTGGCCGGCCTGCCGCCCGCCGTCGTGGCGCGCGCGCGAGAGATCCTGACCGGCCTGGAGCGCGACGAGCTGTCGCGCGGCGGCCGCCCGTCGCTCAGTGGCGCCACGCCCCCCCGCCAGCAGCTCGGGCTGTTCCAGGCGCCGTCCGCGGAAGACGACCCGCTCCGTCGCAAGCTCCGCGAGATCGACGTCAACGAGCTGACGCCGATGAAGGCCCTGAC
>JANOJK010000649.1:0-1676 GCA_031408165.1 Acidobacteriota bacterium
TCCCCGAAGAAAGCGTAAGTGCCGCCGGCGATGGGGGCGACGCCGTCCTCACCCGACGAGAGCTTCGCGGCCGCGGCGAAGCCGTCCCGCGCGTCGTGGAAATAGCGCGCGAAGTCGTCGGGCTTCCCGGTCTCGTGCGCGTGCACGGCCCGTTGCATCGCCGCCCCCGCCTTCCACGCCAGCAGGTTGGCCCGCTCGCCCGGACGCTCCTTCAGCAGCAGTTCGATGTTCTGCTCCGCGCGCGCGACGCGCTCCATGTTGTTGTCGAGGAACCCCGCAAAGATGTCCTCGCGCAGCAGCGTGTGGACGGTCAACCGGGTATCCGCGATCGGCGGTTCCGGCGATTGGGCCGCGGCGGTCGTCGCGACAGCGAACGCGAGCAGGGCACCCTTGAAAAGACGCATGCCGAGTCTCCTCATTGGAAAGCCTGGACGGAGTGGACGTAGGGTAACATCTCCACCCGGAAGGAGTCATTACCGTGTCGATGTCCCGAAGGATTGCCACGAAGGTGGCCTGCACGGTGTTCCTGCTGGCCGCGCCGGCGCTCGTGCGGGCGCAACCGGCGGACGTCTTCGATCGCGTCAAGCACGCCTACGCGACCTCGGAAGGAGGCGTGAAGATCCACTACGCCTCGCTCGGCGAGGGACCCCTCGTCGTGATGATCCACGGCTTCCCGGACTTCTGGTATTCGTGGCGCCACCAGATGGACGCGCTGTCGGGCCAGTTCCAGGTCGTCGCGATCGACCAGCGCGGCTACAACCTGAGCGACAAGCCGAAGGGCGTCGAGCAGTACGACATGAAGCTGCTCGTGTCGGACGTGGCGGCGGTCATCCGCCACGCCGGCCGCGATCGCGCCACCATTGTCGGACACGACTGGGGCGGCATGGTGGCCTGGCAGTTCGCGATGAACCTGCCGCAGATGACCGAGAACCTGGTCATCCTGAACCTGCCGCACCCGAGCGGCCTGCTGCGCGAACTGAAATCCAACCCGGAGCAGATCAAGAACAGCGAATACGCGCGCAACTTCCAGCGCCTGCCGACGACCGACCCGGCGGTGTTCTTCGGCCAGCCGATGACGCCGGAGAATCTTTCCGGATGGGTGACCGATCCGGCCGCGCGCAAGCGCTACGTCGAAGCCTTCTCGCGCTCCGACTTCGAGGCGATGCTCAACTACTACAAGCGCAACTACCCGACCACCTCCGGCGCCGAGCTGACGACGACGCCGGAGTTTCCGAAGGTGAAGACGCCGGTGCTTATGTTCCACGGGCTCGCCGATTTCGCTCTGCACCGGAACGGACTGGCCGGCACGTGGGACTGGGTGGAAAAGGACCTGACGCTCGTCACCATCCCCGGTGCCTCACACTTCGTCCAGCAGGACGCGTCGGAGCTGGTGAGCTCGACGATGCGGTGGTGGTTGGCGGCGCGGAAGCGGTGAGCCATCCTGCAGGATGCCGTCGAGCCCGCCGCTACGTTCCGCTCGTGACCGAAGACAAAGCCGTGCTCAAAGCGTTTCACGAGGCCGCGCTTCTCGATGGAGGGCTTTCTCGCAGTCAACGAGACGATGAGGTGAACCGGTGTCCCCAGAGATCCAGGCCCGTGTCATCGACCGTCTCATCGCCACCGGCAAGGAGGACGAGCCGTGGGCCCTCATTGTGCTCGCGGCGATGGAGGGGTCG
>JANOJK010000667.1:0-3015 GCA_031408165.1 Acidobacteriota bacterium
GACTTCCAGATCGAAGGGCGGCCGGTCGCGACGCGCAGCTCCGACGCGCTCATCACGTGGTACCGCCAGGTCAGCGCGAATTACTTCGCGGCGATGGAGATCCCGCTGCGCCGCGGGCGGCTGATCGCCGAGCGCGAGGCCGAACCCACGGCCGTCATCAACGAGACGATGGCGAGGCGGCACTGGCCGGGGGAGGATCCGATCGGCCGGCGCATCAGGTTCGGCGACAGCCCCTGGTTCACCATCGTGGGCATCGTCGCCGACGTGCAGGTGCGCGGCGCGCGGGGCACCAATGTCGTCGAGACCTACGTCGGCTACTGGCACATGCCGGACCCGGGCGTCAGCATCGTGCTGAAGACCGCGACCGACCCGGCCGCGCTGGCTGAGCCCCTGCGCCGCGCCGTCAAGGATGTCGACCCCGGCATCGCGGTGGCCAGCCTGGCGACAATGGAGGCGGTGATCGCCGAGACCAACGGCGGCGCGCGGTTCTACGCCACGCTCGTCGCCATTTTCGCGGGGCTGGCGCTGGCACTCGCCGCCGTGGGGATTTACGGCGTGATGTCATACGCGGTGGCGCAGCGCACGCAGGAGATTGGCGTGCGTCTGGCGCTCGGCGCGGCCGAGCGCCAGATCTTCGGTTTGATCGTGGGCGAGAGCCTGAGGCTCGCCGCAGTCGCCCTGGCCATCGGGCTCGCCGGGTCCATCGCCGTCGGCCGGGCGCTGCAGCGGCTGCTCTTCGGGATCCAGGGCACCGACGTGACGACGTTCGCCGTCACCGCCGCGGTCCTCGTGCTGGTGGCGTTGCTGGCGAGCTACCTGCCGGCGAGGCGCGCGATGCGAATCGACCCGATGGAGGCGCTGAGGGTCGAGTAAGTCTGATAATCGGGTATCTTGTAATCGGGTAATCGGGTAATCGAATAATTGGGTAATCGGGATGAGAACCGTCAGTTCCCTCGAGCCGTCTAACGAGTAACCATATGTCCTTTTTCAGCCGAAGCGCACCGCCCGCCGCCGCCGCGGTCAGCGCCGTCGAGACCGAGTCGCTGGCGCCCAACGCGATGATTGCCCTCCGGAACATCGAGAAATCCTACGCGCACGGGACGAGCCGCAGCTACGTGTTGCGGCGCATCAACGCCGACATCAAAGAAGGGGAGTTCGTGTCGATCATGGGGCCGTCGGGCGCCGGAAAATCGACGCTGCTCCACATCATCGGCATGCACGACAGCGCATGGACGGGCGAGTACTACTTCCTCGATCAGCCGGTCCACCGTCTCGGCGCCAAGGAACGCGCCAAGCTGCACAAGCAGTACATCGGCTTCGTGTTCCAGAGCTATCACCTGCTCGATCACCTCACCGTGTACGAGAACCTCGACATCCCCCTGTCGTACCGCGACATCAAGAAGTCGGACCGGGAAAGCATGGTGTGCGACATCCTCGACAAGTTCGCCATCGTCGGGAAAAAGGATCTCTATCCAAACCAGCTCTCGGGCGGCCAGCAGCAACTGGTCGCGGTCGCGCGCGCGGTCATCTCCCACCCGAAAGTCATTCTCGCGGACGAACCGACGGGCAACCTGCACACGAGCCAGGGCAAGGAGATCATGGAACTGTTCAAGAAGCTGAACGAGGGGGGCACGACGATCATCCAGGTCACCCACTCGGAGACCAACGCCAGCTACGGCAGCCGCGTCATTCACCTGCGCGACGGCTGGATCGTGGACGAATAGATCGGCGGCGCGTCGCGGCTGGCGCCTGGTGGATGGCCGCTGTCATAAGCTGGCCCGCCGATGGGCGAAAGCGCACGACGCAAAACGAAAGGGCCGGCACGCGTGCGCATGCCGGCCCTCTCTGCTGGATGGTCGTCCTCGGGCCCTGGGCTCTAAGCCAGCACCGTTACCAGCGAGGCTCGCGCTTCCCCCCGCCGCCGCCCCCGCCGCCCCCGTAGTCTCCGCCGCCGCCACCTCCGCCACGGTAACCGCCCCCGCCTCCGCCGCCGCCCCGGCCGCGTCCGCCGGCGCCGCCTCCGCCGAATCCGCCTTCGGGTTTCGGACGGGCTTCGTTCACCACGAGCGCGCGACCATCCATCTGATGCTCATGGAAGTCGCTGATGGCTTTCGCCGCGTCTTCGTCGTTCACCATTTCGACGAACGCGAAGCCGCGGGCCCGGCCGGTGGCCATGTCCCGCATCACCCGGACGTTGTCCACCTTGCCGGCACGGCCGAACAGCTCGGTGAGCTGGTCTTCCGTGGCCGAATAGGGGAGGTTGCCGACGTAGAGTCTCCTGCCCATGCTGTCACTTACTCCTGGCTGAACGCGCGGCTCTCAGTTCCGGGGGACGCGCCGCCGCGCGCGACGGGTCCACCCAGCCAATGTAGCAGGATATGTGCCGGGCGGATTACAGTGAAGCGATGTTCCGCCCGCCCCCCCTGGTTCGCCTCGCGATCGCCCTGTCCTGGGTGCTGCCCCTGCTCGGCGGTTGCAAGGCTGAGCCGGTACGCACCTACCCCCTCCGGGGTCAGATTCTGGCCATCGGCGTTCAGCCAGGCCCGGGCGCCAGGCGCGACGTCACCGTCAAGCACGAGGACATCCCGAACTTCATGCCGGCGATGACCATGCCGTATTACGTCAAGGAGCCGGACGCCCTGGACGCATTTGCCCCCGGCGACCTCTTCACGGCCACGCTCGTGCTGGACGGCAGCGCCATCTTCCTGGCGGATCTCAAGAAAACGGGCCGTGCGGAGCTGCCCCCGGACGCCCGGCCGGTGAAGATCATGGACGTGATGCAGCCCGGGGACGAGGTGCCGGACGACCCGCTCCTCGACCAGACGGGCGCCGCGCGCAAGCTCTCGGACTGGCGCGGCCGGGCGCTCGCCGTCACGTTCGTGTACACACGATGTCCGCTGCCGGACTTCTGCCCGCTCATGGATCGGCGGTTCGGGGAGCTGCAACGCGCGATCGCCGCGGATCCCGCGCTGCGGGATCGCATACACCTCGTCTCGGTCAGCTTCGATCCGGCAC
>JANOJK010000291.1:0-9355 GCA_031408165.1 Acidobacteriota bacterium
CAGCCTGCAGATCCTCGGCCGCATGGCATCGCTCGAGCTGCTGGAGTTCCACGACTGCCGCCACATCACCAACGCGGGCATGCGCCACGTCGCGGCGCTCCCTTCGCTGCGCGAGGTGAAAGTCGAATACAACCGGAACATTACCCGGACCGGCGCGTCGGTGTTCCCGCCGCGCGTCCGCGTGACCTACGAAGCGCGATGACGCCCTTCTCCGAGTCGATCTTGGAGTAGCATTCGCCTATGCAGACACGATCCATTCTCCTGCGGCGTTATGTCTGGCTGGCGGTTCTCGCCGCCGCCCTCGTCGTGACCACGTTCCCTGTGCGAGGCGCCGACAAGCGCATCGTGCTGCTCGCCGGACGGCCGAGTCATGGACCTGGCCTGCACGAATTCCGTGCCGGCTCGATGCTCCTGCAGAAGGCGCTGACGGGGCTCCCCGGCGTGACCGTCGAGGTCTACACCATGGGCTGGCCCACGAAGACCGTGGATGGAAAGACCGTCGACGACAACACGCCGCTCGAGAACGCCGACGCTATTCTGATTTACGCCGACGGCGGACGCGGCAACCCGGCCGTCCAGGGGGACCGGATCCAGCTGCTCGACGCCCTGGCCAAGAAGGGCGTAGGACTTGGCTTCGCCCACTATGGCGTGGAGGTGCCGGCCGGCGCGCCCGGTGAGGCGATGCAGCGCTGGATGGGCGGGTACTACGAGACGAACTGGTCGGTGAACCCCATGTGGGCGCCGCCGATCGACAAGCTGCCGGACCATCCGGTGACGCGAGGCGTGAAGCCGTTCTCGACGCACGACGAGTGGTATTTCAACATGCGGTGGACGCCCGACCCGGCGCTGAAGGCGCGCATCACGCCGATTCTCGTGGCGACGCCGGGCGACGAGGTGCGCAAGGGTCCCTACGTCAGCCCGCGCGGCCCGTACGATCACATCATCGCGGACAGCGGCAAGGCGGAGACGATGATGTGGGTGATGGAGCGGCCGGATGGCGGCCGCAGCTTCGGCTTCACCGGGGGGCATTCCCACATCCACTGGGGAGATGCGAATCAGCGCCGCGTGATGTTGAACGCCCTGCTCTGGATTGCGAAGATCGACGTCCCAGCCGCCGGCGTACAGGACAAGATCACGGCGGCCGACCTCACCGAGAACCTCGACGACAAACGGAAAAAATAGTGCGCCGGCCGCGCTCGAACGGCAACCCCGTCATGCTCCTGGACGGCGTCGCACTGCCCGGGAGCGAACAGACGTTCGACAGGTCGTTACGAGCCGAGCGCGCCGCAATGGTCGATCCGTGACCATCGGAAACATCAGGGGCCGTCTCGCGGTTAGCATGACCCGCGCGTTCTCAGCCCCTCAGCAGCTGCTCCACTTCACGACGGCTGCACGAGCTGCGCAGTGGTATCCTCGCCCTCCCTGGCATCTCGTTGATGCCGGGGAGCCGGCATGCCGGAGCAGCCATTCCCCGCTCGAGTCGCCCGCTGGCTCATGGCACATGTGAACGTGCCGATGGTGCTGCTGGCGCTGATCTGCCTTGGCATGGTGGTTCCCGCTGCCCGCGCCAAGCCCTTCTGGCACGACGAGATCTACACCGTGCTCCTCTCGCGGCTGCCATCAGTCGGCGCCATCTGGCGCGCGGCCCTGGAAGGCGTTGATCTGTCGCCACCGCTCAACCTGTGGGTCACCCGTGGCGTCCACGCGTTGATTGGCGTCGGACACCTGCAGACGCGGGTACCGGCGCTGCTCGGATTCTCCCTGACCGTTTTCCTGATCTTTCTGGTGCTGCTACGGCGCGCGGGTGCGCCGGCCGCCATCGCCGGCGCGCTGCTGCTATTCCTGACCGCAGGTCTCCGCTACGCTGTCGAGGCGAGGGCTTATGGCCTGATGATGGGATTGTCCGCGGCAGCTATCTACACGTGGATGGAGGCCGCACAGGGACGCCGGCGTGCGGTGCACTTACCGCTGCTTGCGATGGCGCTGGCTGGATCGATCTGGAACCACTATTTTGGCGTGCTGGCGTTTGTGCCGATCGTGGCTGGCGAGTGCGTCCGGACCCTGCACCGGCGGCGCATCGATCCGGGTGTTGCCTTCGCGGTGGTCACCGCGATCGTCGCCGCGGTGCCCATCTATCCTCTGTTGCGCGCCGCATCAGATCAGCGATCGACCTTCTGGTCGATGGGCGCCGGCGCCCAGGTGACCGACGTCTACGCATTCCTTCTCAACGCGCTCCTCGCACCTGCTTTCCTGCTGCTCGCAGGAGTGTTGGTTCTGGCCCTCGCGCTTGCGCCGTTGCTCAGGCGCAGGATCCCGGGCGACATCCGGCGGGTACCGATGCACGAAGCCGTCGCCATCGCGGCGGCTGCGGCCGTTCCCGTCCTGGCGGTGCTGCTGGGACGCTTCGTGACGGGGGTCTTCGTGCCGCGCTACGCGCTCGGCGGCCTGGTGGGGCTTTGCATGGCCGTGCCTCTGGCGCTCTGGCGCTGGAACGTCCGACGCCTTCCCGTGGAGCTTCTGCTGTGCGGAGCGCTTCTGTGGGTTGTCGGCACGAGTGCGATTGCGTCGGTGCGGGCCATTCGAGAGCCTCCCGATCCACTGGCCGCCCACCCGCTGCTCCTGCGCTCGGCCTTCGAGCCCGGGCCGACGGTCGTCTCCAGCCGCCTCCAGTTCCTGCAGTATTGGTACTACCTGCCGGCGGACCTGAAGGGCCGCGTGGTCTACCTGGCGGATCCTGGTGAGGCGCTGAAGCGCACGGGGTCCGACACGATCGATCGCGGGTATCTGGCCCTCGCGCGCTGGACGCCCGTCCCGGTCGAGGGATACGAGACCTTCACCTCGAGGCACACGAGCTTCCGAGTGTACGAGGCGGGATCGGGTTGGCTCCTGGCCAGGCTGACGGAGAGTGGAGCGCGGATCGAGCCGATCGGGACCGGGCCCGCAGGCCGCCTTTTTCAGGTCACGATGGCTCCCCGCTGACGCGGCGTGGAACCTGAGCACCTGCGGCGTATCCGTGCCACTCCGCCTTTTCATTTGAGACATCACCCGCCACGCCCGGCGCGCCACGGTGTAAGCTACGTCACCAAAGTGAAGGGCGGCCACGTATCGTCGGCGGGCATTCCCACATCCACTGGGGGGATGCGAATCAGCGCCGCGTGATCGCGTGATGTTGAACGTCCTGCGCTGGATTGCGAAGAATGGACGTCCCGGCCGCCGGCGTACAGGACAAGATCACGGCGGCCGACCTCACCGAAAACCTCGACGACAAACGGAAATAATAATGCGCCGGCCATGGAGGAATCGATGACATCTCGCCGTTCCTTTCTGCACCTTCTCGGTGCCGGTCTCGTCACGCCGTTCGTGCTCCAGACAGGCACGCGTCCCGCCAGCGCCGCGCCGGCCGCGAAAGCGCTGCAGCTGTTCGCCCGGTTTGGCGGGGTCCTGGGGCTGCAGCTCTATAGCCTGCGCCACCAGATGGAGAAGGACGTCCCCGGCACACTCGCGATGGTGCGGGACTGGGGCTTGTCGGACGTCGAGACCGCCGGGTATTACGGCCGCACGGCGGCCGCGTTCGCGGAGGAATTGAAGCGGGCGGAGCTGACGGCGAAGAGCATGCACGCCGGCTACGACACCTTGCGCGACAACCTGAAGCAGGTCGTGGCCGACGCAAAAGCGCTTGGCGCGACCTACGTCACCACCGCGTGGATCTCACACCAGCCGCCGTTCACGCGCGAGCATGCCGCCGCCGCCGCCGCCCACTTCACGGACTGGGGACGCGCGCTGAAGAATGAAGGGCTCGGGTTCATGTATCACCTGCACGGATATGAGTTCGCGCCAGGTCCGCACGGGACGCTGCTCGACACGATGCTGCAGGCCACACCCGCCGACGCCGTGCACTATGAGATGGACGTCTTCTGGGTGGTCCGTGGCGGCGGCGATCCGGTGGCCCTGCTTCAGCGACACAAGGGGCGCTTTCCCGCGCTGCACTTGAAAGACATGGCGAAGGGGACGGCCACTGGCGATCTGACAGGCCAGGCACCCGACAACACGAACGTAGCGCTCGGGGCCGGGATGATCGACTATCCGGCCGTGCTCGAAGCCGCGCGCGATGCAGGCACGAAGCTGTTCTACATAGAGGACGAGCACGAAAACGCCGTGCAGCAGATTCCCCAGACGCTGCAGTACCTAGGGGGTCTCACGCTGTAAGGCAGCGAGGCCACCGTCGTGGCCGTGACGACCGCGGACGCCCCGGGTCGCCTTCCTCCGGAACATTCGGATCGGCGCCTCGCTCCAAGAGCGATCGCACGACGTCCAGTTCCCCGCGGCCGGCCGCCTCGGCGAGCGCCGTACCCAGTCCATCCCGGCTCGGCCTCCATAGGCGCCGCCTGTCCGCGCCGGTCGGGCCGACTCGGTGTAGTCTATGACGCCAACGTGCTGTTCGAGCGAACGAGCGCCGCGAGTGAGCCACGCGAGCCGCCTCCGCCGCAAGGCGACTACGGCGGCCAGGGCGGCGCGGGGATCATGTGGTCCCGCGAGCGAGCGTGCAGGGGGTCCGGGGGCGACGCCCCCGGAAATAAGATGAAGGGCTACCACGATATCGTCGGCGACGGAGGATCCAGGGTCCTCGAGCAGGTTGCCGAGCAGCGCACCCGCATCACCGACGGGCTCGCCGGGGTCCGCCATCTCGTGGCCGTGGCCTCGGGTAAGGGGGGAGTCGGCAAGAGCACCTTGACGTTGCATCTCGCGGGCGCTCTGCGCGCCCGGGGGCTTCGGATTGCGATCCTGGACGCGGACTTCAACGGCCCCTCACAGGCGCGCATGGCCGGTGTCCAGGGGGCGCTGTTCGTTCCCCCGCCTTCGCCCAATGGCTTCGGCGCGGCAAGCGGCAGCCCAGGAATGGCGCTCCCGCGGACCACGAACGGGATCTCCGTCTTCTCGATGGGCTCGCTCATCCCGGAGTCGGAGGCGCTCGAGTTCGAGAGCACGGCGCATGGAGAGTCCCACACGTGGCGCGCCACGAGGGAGTTCGCTCTCCTCGGCCAGATCCTCGGGTCCGTCGAGTGGGGAGCGCTCGATCTGCTGATGTTCGACCTGCCGCCGGGAGCCGAGCGGACCGTTCAGTACGCTGATTTTCTCGCGCCCTTCGACGCTGCTCAGGGCAGGCCGCGGACCTCGTTCCTGCTGGTGACGATCCCTTCGGAGGTCTCACGGGGCGTCGTCGCGCGCTCGATCGCAGCGCTGGCGAAGGGGCCCCATCGCGTCCTCGGCTATGTCGAGAACATGAGCGGCTACTACTGCCGCGACTGCAACGCGGTCAAGCCGCTCTTCGCCTCCAGCGAATCTCCGAGCCTGGGAATCCCCTGCCTCGGGACCGTCCCATTCGATCCCGAGCTTGCACGGCACTGCGATCGGGGCCTCCCTCTCGCGGAACTGCCCGAAACCCCGGTGGGCCGGGCTCTCGACCACGTTGCGCAACAACTTCTGGACAGCCTCTCATGAAATTCCTTTGCGTCCCCTGCGACAGCCCGATGAAGCTGCAGACCGTTGGCCCGCCCGAGCGCGGCTCGCTCGCGATCGTCTACTCGTGCCCCGAGTGCGGCTACGAAATGGCGATGCTCACCAACGCGTACGAAACCCAGATGGTCCAGTCACTCGGCGTACGGATTGGTCCCGACATCGGGGAGGGAGCGTCGAGCGCCGCCGGCGGCAAATGCCCGTTCACAGCCATGATCCCGACGATGGAAGGCGCACCGGTCGAACAGGCTCAGGGCAGGCCCGCCGAGCCGATCGCTGTCAGATGGACGGACGCCGCTGAAGCGCGACTCGCGAACATTCCCGAGTTCGTCCGCCCCATGGCGCGGACCGGCATCGAGCGATTCGCCCGGGAACGAGGGACCTTCGAGGTGGACGAGAAAATCCTCGACGCGGCCCGCGACTTCTTCGGCATGTAGACATTGAGCGACTTCATCCGGCCCTACGTCGTCTCGTGGAACCTCACCTACCGCTGCAACCTCGCCTGCGAGCACTGCTATCTCGACGCCGGCGGCACGCCTCAGGTCGGCACGGAGAGCTTCGCCGACCGGAGCGAGCTCGGCACCGAGGAATGCTTCAGGGTTATCGACGAAATCGCCGCCTTCGCGCCTGAATGCGTGACGATCCTGACGGGCGGCGAGCCGCTGCTGCGGCGCGACATCCTCGAGATCGTCCGGCGCGCGGCGGAGCGAGGACTCTGGGTCGTCATCGGCACCAACGGCGTCAGCATCACGGAGAACCTGGCGAGGCGCCTCGCGGAGGCCGGAGCGCGGGGGCTCTCGCTCTCTCTCGATGCGCTCGATCCCGATCGTCACGACCACTTCAGGAAGGTGCGGGGCGCCTGGCGGAACACCGTGGCGGGAGCGGAGATCCTGCACCGGACCGGGCTGCCCTTCATCGTGCAGACCACCGTGGGCTCGCACAATCTCGGCGAGCTCGACGCGATCGCCGACTTCGCGCACGATCGCCTCGCCGCCAAGGTCTGGAACCTCTACTTCCTGGTGCCGACCGGGCGCGGGCAATTCGTGTCGGACATCACCCCCGCGCAGTACGACGAGGTGCTCGCCTCGCTCTACCGGATCCAGAGGAAGTACGACCGCCGGATGCTCGTGAACGCGAAGTGTGCTCCGCACTACATCAAGACCGTTCTGGAGAATGGAGGGGCGGGGATCAGGACCTACTCCGGAGGGGCCGGCGGGTGCCCGGCTGGGACGCATTACATGGGGATACGGCCCAACGGCGATGTCACCCCTTGCCCCTACCTCCCGGTCTTCGCCGGGACGCTTCGCAGCTCGACTCTCGCGGACCTCTGGACCTCCTCGGGGCTGTTCGCCGACATTCGCCGCCGCACTTCGCTCGGCGGGCGATGCGGGGCGTGCGAGATGAACGGCCACTGTGGGGGCTGCCGCGCCCGAGCCTACGGGATGACCGGCGATCTGATGGCCGAAGACCCCCTGTGTACGCACACCCCCGGCACGTTCGCCGGGTCTCCCCTTCTCGCCATCGGCGGGCGCTCATCCGCCGGAGCGGAGCGGGGCTATGGGGGCCCCGCGAGCGATGGCAATGGGGGGTCCGGCCGCCTTCGCGCCGAAGGCGCTTCGGCGAGCCTCGCCGAAGCCTCAGCGGAGGCGGGCGGGGCGAAGCCCCCCGGTCTGATAATCGAGTATGGTCCCGGGTCGCCGTCGACGATCGCCTGGGACGATGCGGCCGCCGAGCGCATGAAGAAGATCCCCGCGTTCGTCCGGGGGATGGTCGTCAGGGCGGTTGAGGATTCCTGCCGCAAGGGCGGCCTCGACCGCGTGACCGTCGAAGAGCTCGAACGCATCCGCGCGCGGATGCCGACCCCGAAAATTTTCGGGTAGCTACGGCGAGCGGAACGGAGCGTGTGCGGAGGGTGGCCGGAACGTTGGCGGACAGCGGAGAAGGAATCATGGCACCTGGCGATCAAATGTTCAGGTCCAAAGTCGATGCTTGGCTCGCCCTGGGATTGATGGGCTGATCGATGCCTTCGGCGGCGTCATCGTCGGCACGTTGTGCGGCGCGATCCGCGGCGGGCCTGCCGCGACTTAGCACAAAGTGCGAAGCGGGGCCTGGCCTACCGGAAGGGGTCCGGTGCGCTCTGCTCCTTGCTCTTCTCCGCCAGCCACTTCTGGAACTCCTCGGCGGTCTGGACGGTGACAAACCCCCGCATCCGGTAATGCCCCAGGCCGCAGAGCTGCGCGCAGGCAATCTCGTACTGGAACTCGGGATTTCCCGTCCGGGTCCGCATCTCCGCGGTCGTGACGGTGGGGACGAACCAGATGGGAATCGTGAGGCCGGGGATGGCGTCCTGCTTCACGCGCAACTCGGGCACGCCGAAGCTGTGGATGACGTCCTTGCTCTTGAGCCTCACGATGACCGGCTTGTTCACGGGCAGATAGAGCTGATTGAGATTCGTGACGTCGTCCTTCGCGGCAGGATCGGAGCGATCGAGTCCCAGGGGGTTCTCCTGGGCGTCGAGCAGCTTGAGGTCCGTGCGGCCGAATACCCCGTCGCTGCCGGCATAGTGGACGTTCCACGCGAACTGCTCGCCGGTGACCTGAACGAGCAGCGATTCGCTGGCCGGGGGCATGCCATCGACCCTCGCGGCCCAGATCGGGATCGCAAATCCGAACAGGAGAATCGCTTCGATCACGGCCACGCCGACCTCGGAATACTTCGACGCGGGCGACGTGACGCCCGTGTAGTTCGCCACCGGATGCCGCGATCGCCGGAAACGGACCAGGCAGTAGATGAAGAACCCTCCCCACCCGACGAAGAGGATGAGCATGAACACATGAATCCAGCCAAGCAGGGCGTCGATCTGCCCGCCGTGAGCCGCGGCGAGCGCCGGGAGTCCGAGCCACTCAGTCATGATGTTTTCGGCGACCTTTGGAGCTCCGACCATTCGGTGTCGAGCTCGACGTCTGCGACGCGCTTCGCGCGCTTGCGGAGATAGAGAAAGAAGGCCACGAACCCGCCCTGCACCGCCAGCGTGATGGCCAGCATCACCAGTACTCCGAGCTTCGTCCCGTTGATCATCGACGTCTCCTCCGCCCCGAAGCACATCGAGCAGGCGAGGACGCTCACCCACACTTTCATCGCAGCGTCCTCGTCTTGCGCAGGAACCACGAGTCGTAGGCGACCAGGCCGATCGACACGGCGAAGGCCGCGAGGGCCGCGAGCAAGTTCGGGCTTCCGTCCTCCCGCCCGTACAGGCCCAGGCACCAGACACCGACCAGCACCGCGAGGGCCGCGGAGAGGAGGATCAGCAGCGCGTGGAACCACCTGAGGTTCATTTTCTTCCGGGGGGCTTCGCCCCGCCGGACCCCCCTACACGCGCGCGTGCGGGGTCCCCAGAAGTACCCCCGCCGCTCGCGTGGCTCCCTCGCAGCCGCTCGGTCGGTTGTGTCATCAGTGAATCCAGTAGCCGTTGCTGTGGGTGAGGGCGGGAAGGGCCAGCAGGGCGAGGAAGAACAGCGTGGTCACCACGAGGACCCCGTAAATCAGCTTCTTCTCGGAGATCAGGTGCATGAAGTAGCACGCCACCAGCGATCCCTTGATGGTCGCAACGAGCAGCGCCACGGTCACGGCCATCCACACGGGAAGGTGGACGCGGGAGATCCCCACCGTGACGATTGTCAGGACCATGAGCGCGACGAAGACGGTGATGTAGATCCTGACATGTCTGTCGATGTCAGCTGCGTGGTCGCCGAGGTCTGCTGCGTGGTCGCTCGTCATATTTTTGCGCCTGCAAAAGAAAGGACGGCCTCCTACAGAAGATACAGGGTCGGGAAGAGGAAGA
>JANOJK010000708.1:0-2511 GCA_031408165.1 Acidobacteriota bacterium
TGCGTGCTCACGACGGGCACCGCGGGAGGATTGGGCCAGGAGGCAGGCGCCCGCGCCAGGCAGGCATACACGCGCGCGATCGAGCTCGAGACGGCCGGCAATCATGCCGCGGCGCTGTCGCTCCTCTGGGAAGCGGCGGGCCTCGCGCCGCACGACGCCGAGGTGCAGAACCGTCTCGGGGAGGCACTGGAGCGCATCGGCGCGCTCGACGCGGCGGTCGAGGCCTATCGCGCGGCGCTGGCCGCGCGCCGGGATTTCGGTAAAGCGTCGAACAACCTGATTCTGGCGCTGGTCAAGGCGGGCAGGGGCGAGGAGGCGGTGCAGCGCGCCCGCGCCCTTGCGGCCGCCGCACCGGAGGACGCGGATCGCCATTTCACGCTCGGTCTCGCGCAGTCCGAACAGGACGTGACCGAGGCGATTGCCAGCTTCCGCCGGGCGCTCGAGATCGCGCCGGCCCACACGCTCGCGCGCTATAACCTGGCGCTCGTCCTCAGGCGCGCCGATCGATTGACGGAGGCGATCGACGCGCTCGAGCGGGTGCTCGCCGTCGAGCCGCGGGCCGAGGCGCACTTCACGCTCGGCGTCATCTACTGGCACCAGGGCGACGCGGACCGGGCGGCGCGCGCCCTGCGCGCCGCCGTCGCGGCGCGGGCCAACTACGCCGAGGCGCACGACGCGCTCGGCGCCGTGCTGAAATCCACGCGGGACTGGAAGGGCGCGGCCGCGTCCTTGCGAAGGGCGATCGCGCTGCGGCCCGATCTCGCGTCGGCGCATTACACGCTCGGCCAGGTGCTGCAGTCGGCCGGCGACGCCCCGGGCGCCCGCGCGGAGCTGGCCGAAGCCGAACGCCTGCGCCTGCGCGCCCGGTCGGAACAGGAAGCCGGCGTGTGGACGGCGGTCGGCACGAGCCGATTCGACGACGGTGATCCCGCAGCCTCGCTCGAGTACTTCCGCCGCGCGATCGCCGTCTTCGAGGCCTATGCCCCCGCGCATTACCAGATGGGACGGGCGCTCGACCGCCTCGAGCGCGGCGATGAGGCGCGCGCGGCGTTTGCCCGGGCCCGGCAACTCAATCCGAGCCTCGTCCCCCCGCCTCCGCCCAAAGGCGGAAGATAGCCGATCGCAGAACCGTCATCGCGGTGTGCCATTCGTCGCCGTCCAAAGTCCGGCGATTCCGGGAACAGCCGCAAGGTCAGCGACTTGCGGCGGGCCACGGACGGCATCCGCGTTGCTGCCGAGTGCTCCAGCGCCCATGACGAACCCGCCTCCCGACCGGACGCGAGCCGCCGCCCTTTTCTTCTGTGGCGTCATCCTCGCCGTGCTCGTCGTCAACACGGGCAGCGCCGGTGCCGCGTGGGAGCACGTGGCGGAGTTCCTGAGCCTCCAGGGAAAGCCTGAACCGGCGTCGGCGAACGTGCTGTCGGAACATCACCTCGAAACGCTCGACTCCATGCCGCCGCAGAGCCAGGCGGAGTTCCTGCTCGAACGGTCGATCAACCATTACGCCGGGGCGAACGAGCAGATCGAGGCGCGCGTCGGCGCATGGCGCGCGAAGATCGAGCTCACGCCGCGGCTGAACGGCCTGTTCATGATGGCCATCAACTCCGACGACCTGCGGGTCAGGGCAGCAGGGATCGAAGTGAACATCGTCGGCCGCGGCCTCGAGAAGAATCTCGAGACGCTGGAGCGGCTCGAACCGATCGCCCGATCCGGGGATCAGGGGCCGCGCGCCAACGCGCTCTGGGACCTGGGGTTGATCGGCAACCGCGGCGTGGCGCCGCGGCGCGTGGCCCGGATTCTGCTCGCCTCCGTTCACGACGAGAACGTGAATGTCCGCTACTGGGCGGTCGAGGGGCTCGCCTATCTCGGCACCGACGAAACGATCGAGCCGCTGCTCGACATCTTCCGCGACGATCGCTCGCCGGTGATTCGCGAGCGCGCAGCGTGCAGCCTCGCGCAGTCCGGCATGCTGAGCCGGCAGCAGCGTCACACGGCGGTCCCGCGGTTTCTCGACTACGCCGGCGATTACTCGCTGGACGATCGCACTCGCGGGTGGGTGTTCCAGGCCCTGCGCGACATCACCGGACAGAACCTGCCGCGCGACCCCGCCGCCTGGCGGCGCTGGCACGACGGCCAGCGGTAAGCGCGCCCGGCCCGCCTTCGCGCAAGCGCTTCGGCGAGGTCGGCGTAGCTTTCGCGGAGGCGGAAGCGAGCCGGCAGCCTGCCTCGCCGTAGCTCGAAGAGCGAAGGCGGGTAGCGGCGGGCGAGGGCGGGTGCAGGGGAGTTCCGCCTTCGCCAAGGCTACGGCGGACATCGCCGAAGCGTTCGCGGAGGCGTGCCGAGGGGCGAAGCCTCTCGGATAATATTAGACTGAACGGAGCTTGTGTCCCATCTTGTCGCGCTTGGTGCGCAGGTACCGCGCGGAGTGTTCCCCTGGCGCGATCTCGAGGGGCAGCCACTCGGCGACCGAGAGGCCGTAGCCTTCGAGGCCGACCAGCTTGCGGGGGTTGT
>JANOJK010000332.1:0-3309 GCA_031408165.1 Acidobacteriota bacterium
GCGGTGAGCCGCGCGATCGCCAAGGCCGGCGACCTCGCGCACGGCCTGAAGACGCCGCTCGCGGTCCTCTCACAGGAGGCGGAACGCGCCGAGGCCGCCGGCCACCACGAGCTCGCGGCGGCGCTCGCCGAGCAGGTCGAGCGCATGCGCCGGCAGATCGAGTATCACCTCGCGCACGCCCGCGCGGCTGCGTCGGGGGCCGCGGGCGGCGCCCGCTGCGCCGTTGCCGACTCCGCCGGCGGCCTGGCGCGCACGCTGCTGCGCCTTCACGCGGACCGCGGAATTGCCATCGACGTCGACGTCCCCGCCGCCCACCTCGTCCGCTGCCAGCGCGAGGACCTCGACGAGATGCTCGGGAACCTCCTCGACAATGCGTGCAAGTGGGCGAAGTCGCGGGTCACGGTGACCTCTTCGGTGGTGCGTCCGCCGGAAGGTGGGACCGGCACGCCGGCCGTCGTGATTACCGTGGACGACGATGGGCCCGGGTTGGCGGCGTCGCTGCGTGACGCGGTCCTGCAGCGCGGGGTCCGCGCCGACGAAGCGGCCCCGGGATCCGGGTTCGGCCTCGCCATCGTGCGGGAGATCGCCGAACTGTACGGCGGCGCGATCACCCTCGAGCGGTCCCCGCCGGGCGGGCTCCGCGCGAGCCTGCGTCTGCCCGAAGCCCCCCGCTGACCGGTGCTGCGACAGTTCGCCGATGAACTCGCGCTCGCGCGCGGGGCGGAGGCTCGAACGCGCCAGCCTCGAGGCGAGCGCGGGTTTCCACTCAGGCAGATCCGGTCCGCCCTGAACACCTCGACGACCGCTACCAGGAGCTGCGGTCGGCCGGAACGACCTTCGTCACCGTCCCGTGCGTCCTGGCGGCCGTGGCGCTCATCGCGTGCTACCTGCCGGCGCGCCGCGCCATGCGTGTGGATCCTATGGCCGCGCTGCGCGACTTGTAGATCCGAGCGCGGCGACCCCCGCGAGGCTCACGAGCGCGCCCCCAACGAACGCCAGCAGCCATGCCCGATGCGATGAGGCGCCCCCGCCCGCGTCGAGCAGCGCGCCGAACGCGATCGGACCCATCAGGCCCCCGGCGAACCCGAAGAACGAGTACACGGCCATTGCCGTCCCCCGCGCGTCCGGCGGGGACGCCTCGATCAGCCCCGCCGTCATCGCCGCCGAGTCCGCCAGGATCGCGAGGAGGTACAGAGTCGTGACGAGGATCACGATCCCGGCCCCAAGGCCGGAGACGAGCCCGGTGAGGCACGCGAGTACGGCGCCGGCCGTCATCGTGACGCGGACCACCCGCACGCGCCGGCCCGAGGCGATCTCGTTGCCGGCGATGCTGGCCGGAGGCCCGAGCAGGTTCATGATCGCGGCGATCGTGGGTGCGGAGACCGGCGCGCCTCCCGCCGCGAACGCCAGGAACGCCACCAGCCAGGAGCGCACGGCGAACAGTTCCCAGCAGTGCGCCACGTACCCCATGATGTAACCCCTGATCCGGCGGTCCCGAAGCACCGTGCCGAACAGGCCGAGTTGCGGGACGGTCGAGGGCACGAACGGGCGCACCGGCAACGCGATCAGAATCAACACGGCTGCCGCAACGGGCCCGGCCGCCGTGGCGAGGAATGCCGCCCGCCATCCCATGTGCGATTCGAGCGCGCCCGCCATCCACAGCGACAGGCTGGTGCCGAGCCCGAACGTCGAGGTGTAAAAGGCGATCCACCGGCTCTGCCGCGGGCCCGCGGTACGGTCCGAGAGCTCTTTCAGCCCCGGCATATACGTGCCCGCGAGACCCGCGCCGAGCAGCGCCTGCCCGGCCATCGCGCCGGCCGGCCCGCCGGCCCGGGAAAAGACCACGGCGCCGGCGGCCAGCGCCGCGCACGCGCCCACGTACACCCGCCGCGCGGGAATCCGATCCGTCAGGCTCACCAGCACGGGCACGGCCACCAGGTAGCCGGCGAAGAACGCCCCGCTGATCGCCCCCGCCAGCGTGTTCGTCGTCTGCCACTCCTCGCGCAGCACCGGCAGCAGCGCCGCGTACGCCGACACGCCGGTCATCGTGAGCACTTCCGCGACGCAGAGGACGGCGACGATGTAGACCGTCACGAGGTCAGGCCCGAGATCTCGTTGCCGGGGGACCGGCTCACCACGAGGTGAAGTGTTTAGCTGTGGGCCATTTGGTCATAGCGAGCATGATCGATTCTACCGTCGCGAACTAACTGGGAATGCTGAATGCTGAATGCTGTGGGGGAGGCCGGCCGCGGCGCGCACGTCGGCAGCGAGCGTCCAGCCACGGGGGAGCGGCGAGAACCTCGCCATGCTAAACTGGTCAATGACTGGTCAATTCGTGGGGTGCCTATGGCTACGGTAACCGCATTCGAGGCGAAGACTCGGTTCGGCGAGCTGCTCGAGCGTGTCTCGAAGGGAGAAGAGGTCGTCATCACACGCCACGACAAGGCGGTGGCCCGTCTGATCCCGGAGGGCGCACCTCGGCATGACGATGTCCGGCGCAGCGTTGACGGCCTGCGCGACCTCCAACAGCGGATTCGACGAAGATCGAAGGCCAGGCTCACCGATCGGGAGGTGCGCGCGGCCATCGACCATGGACGACCATGATCCGGGCGTTCGTCGCAGACGCCTCGGTGGCAATCGGTTGGGTCCACCCGGCGCAGGCTACGAAACAGACGGCCGCGATGCTGGATGCCATCGCTGACGGCGCCACGCTCGAAGTGCCGGCGCTGTGGCCCGTGGAGGTGGCGAATGCTCTCATTGTCCTGGCTCGCCGACGCAAACTCAGCGAGAACGAACGGCAGGCGGGTCTCGGATGGCTTCGGGGACTCCGCGTTCGGGTCGATCATGAGATGTCGGCACTCGCGTTTTCGCGGCTGTCTGAATTAGCCGCCGCGTACCAGTTGTCGGTCTACGATGCGGCGTACCTGGAGTTGGCACAGCGCCAGAGACTCGTGCTGGGCTGCAAGGACGGTACGCTGCGCACCGCCGCCACGCGCGCTGGTGTCAGCCTCTGGCCCTGATGTTGACGAATCGGCGCGGCAGCCCAGCCAGTACCCGCTGGGCCGGAGACTGCTGGCCCGCACCTGCGTGCGCGAGACTCGTTCACGTACACGGGCATGCCGTGGAGTGACTGGACACGAGGTGAACCGTGAAAACCGTGACTGCCGCCCTGATCGTCGTTGCCGTGAGTCTGACGTCTCTCGCGCGCGCGCAGGCTCCCGCTCCCGTTCCGGCGCGCCCGGCCCCGCTCTACGCCGCGATCTTCAAGACGGGTCCGAAGTGGGACGCCGCGAAGGCGCCAAACGATCA
>JANOJK010000923.1:0-6142 GCA_031408165.1 Acidobacteriota bacterium
ACGAGGGAGGCTTCGGCAGCCGGGACATGTTCACGGCGGGGAAGCTGGTCTTCGGGATCTCCGTTGCCGAGAAGAAGATCATGTGGCTGAAGCTGCGCGCCGAAGGGGTGGCCGGCCACGGGTCGCAGCCGCACGACCGCAACCCCAACGAGCGGCTGTTGAAGGCGCTGACGCGGCTCTTCGCGGAGCCTGTCGCTGCGGCCCCTTTTCCGGTCGTCGATACGATGAAGGCGCGCATCGGCGGTCCGCTCACCGCCAACAAGTTCAACAACGCCATCCAGCAGTCGACGATGTCACTCACCAGCCTGCGGTCCGGTGTCGGGGATCCGCCGAAAGTGAACGTGATTCCGTCGGTGGCCGAGGCCACGCTCGACTGCCGCCTGCTCCCGGGGACGACGGCGGAGCAGTGGATCACGGAGGTCGGGCGCCGCCTGGCGGATCCGACGATCACGATCGAGGTCGTCAACGCCGGCGAGGACCCCGTGGTGACCCCGCTCGACACGCCCATGTACCGGGCGCTGGAGTCGGCGATCAAGCGCCATCACCCCGAGGCGCTCGTCACGCCGATGACAGTCCCCTACGGCACCGACGCCAACGGCTTCCGCCCGCGCGGCGTCAAGAGCTACGGGATTTTTACCGGGATCATTCCGGCTGCCTCGATCCTGTCGATGCACGGCGACGCCGAGTTCATGCCCACCGATGCGCTCGGGCCAGCGATCCGGATCCTGTTCGAGGCGTTGAAGGAGACCGCTTCGAAATGATCGCCGGCCCGTTCGCTCACGGCACGTAAATGGTCACCGCCTCCGGCCGGAAGGCCGGGGTGTTGACCCGGACGTACCGTGCCGTGACATCCCCCAGGTCCAGCCGGATCGGCAGCAGCCGCGGCAGCCGGAGCGAGCCGATCAGCACGAGCCCCCCGGGACGATCCTCGAACGCCGTCGTCCACTGCACCCCGTCAACGGACGTCTGAACGAGAAGATCTTTCGGCAGCCGGACCAGGTGGCCGCCGGTGCGCAGTTCGAGCCCGCGGACCGCCTGCGCTTTCTGGAGATCCGCGACCAGCCAGTCTCCGCCGATCGCCGTGGTGACCATGCGCGCTTCGGTCCCCGGCCGCACCTCCCTGGCATAAGGCGCAGGGGTCATGCGGTACAGGCGGCCGGCGCCCTCGACGCCAACCAACGCGGCCTCCGGCTGCGCGTCCATGAAAGAGGTCCACGCCGAGCCCTGATCGCTGCCGGCTACCAGGACGTACAAAGGCCGGCCGCGGCGGAGTTCCGTGAGGACCGTCGGATCGCGCCGCGTCAGCGCCCAGTCGATGACGTCGGCATGCGGCGGCACGTACCCCGCGTAGCCGTTGATCACGTTCAGCCGGTCCGGCATGGATTGGTAGAGGAGGCGCACCGCCAGGGCGGCATCGTCGAATGGGAGCGCCATGATGCGTGCGCCGCGCTCCATGCGTGGAAGACGTCCCGGCGGCACCCCGAGGGGCATCCCGCCGATCGCGCCGTCGATGAAGAGACCCGTGAAGGCGACGGCGGTGAGGATTCCCGGCCTGCGCACGCGCCGTCGCATGTGGGCGAACGCGACGCCGGCCGCAATCGCCAGGCAGAGCGCGGTGATCATGAAGAAGCGCGGCGGCACGCGCAGACCGCTGAAACCGGGGAGCCACACCAGCCAGTCGTACGGGTGCCAGAGCGACGCGAGCGACGGTCCGTCCGCGGAAGGCCCGGCGCAGAGCCAGGCGGCGAGGACCGCGGCCGTGACACAGAACCAGAACACCCGATCTCGCACGCGGATCACCACGCCGCAAAGGACCAGCAAAAGCACGGTCAGGCCAGGGAACAGATACGCCTCGGTGGTCGCCGGTGTCAGGGTGTGCCAGAAGCGGAGCAGGGGGCTCGCCGCGAACAGCGCGTCCCAGTCCGCGCTGTAGAAGATCATCTCTGATCGCGGGCGCGTCAGTCCGAGCCGTGTCTGGACGCGGTAGTAATGCAGGAGGACGGGCAGCAGCGGCAGCGAGAACAGCACCCATGCGCCCGCGGCCCATGCCGCGCGGGCGGCCTGGGTCCGCCAGGGTGTGAGCCACGCGATCCAGCCCGCGAGCAGCAGCGGGAGAAAGAACAGGCCGTACCCGTTCGTCAGCGCCTGGAGCAGCCACGAGACGCCGAATACCAGGAGCCACACGCGCCTGCCCCCCGCGAGGTACGCGTGCAGCGCCAGGAGGCAGAGCGGCATCCACCAGCAGGCGTACAGCTGCATGTGCCCCACCTGCGCGATGCGGTAGGGCGCAAATGCGAAGGCCACCGCTCCGCACGCCGCCGCGACCCAATCGCCGGTCAGCCGCCGCACCAGGCCGTGTGTCGCCAGCAGCGTCCACCAGGTGGCGGCGATCAGGATCAGGTTGTAGGCGAGGAGCGGCGATCCTCCGATCCACTGGATCGGAGTGGTGAACGGCGAGAGGCCGGCGAGGTGCTCGGTCAGCGCGAGGGCATCGGTCAGCGGCCAGAAGAAGGGCGCATTCCACCACGCCTGCGAGAATGCCGGCGCGTGCGCGTTCCACCATATGAGGTAGGTGACCAGCAGCGGATCGCCGGGATCGTGGGTAAAGCGGTTGGTTAAATGAAGCGGAAGCGGCCAGGACCAGGCGAGGACGACGGCGAGGTAGACGACCGCGGGCACGAAGGCCCGCGGTCTCCGGTTTTCAATCAACAGCCGGCATCGCCAGTCGTTACTGTCCCGTCCCGCGCCCCGCCGCCGCCGCCGGTGCGGGCTTGCGCGGCAGCTTCTCGTCGCGGTTGGCGGCAAGGTACGCGAAAGACGCCGCGATGGTGGCGTTCTTCATCATGTCGCCCGGCTGGAGCCGTTCGTACGAGTCCATGTTGGTGTGGTGCGTCACCGTGTCGTACTCCACCTCGTCCTGGATGAACTGGAAGCCCGGGAGCCCGACGCGATCGTACGAGCCGTGGTCCGTGCCGCCGGTGTTGCGGCTCGTCAGCGTCGTCATCCCGATGCTCCGGAACGGCTCCATCCATTCACGGAAGATCGGGGCGACGGCGTCGTTCATCTGGAGGTAGACGCCGCGGATGGCGCCGGTGCCGTTATCGATATTGAAGTAGCCGGCGAACTTCGCGTGCTCAGGCTTGAAGGTGTAGCCCGTCTGGCACCCGCCGCGTCCACCGCCGCGCTGTCCGGGCGCCGCCGCCGGCGCTCCCGCGGGCTGTCCCGGCGTGGCGGGCGGTGTGGCAGCCGCCGGCGCCGGAGGCGTGGGCGGCGCGCCACGACCGTCGACGGCGGGGTCGTTGCAGCTCGCGAAGTGGGACTTCACGTACTCGGCGGACCCGATGAGGCCCTGTTCCTCGCCGGTCCAGAGCCCGATGCGCACCGTGCGCCGCAGCTTCACGCCGCTCTGCTTGAGGATCCGCATCGCTTCCATCATCGCGGCGGAGCCCGCCACGTTGTCGGTCGCGCCCGTCGAGGCGTGCCACGAATCGAAATGCGCGCCGAGCATCACGACCTCGTCCGCCTTGTCCGTCCCCGTAATCTCTCCGACGACGTTGAACATCGGCGGGTTCGGGGTGTAGGTGTTCTTGATGTCCGCTTCGATCGTGACGGTCAGGTTCTTCGCCACCATCCGCGCGAGGCGCCCGTACTGCTCCGCCGGAATCGCGACCAGCGCGACCGCGCTGGCGGGATCGGTCGTCCGGTTCCCGCCGATGGTATAGATGCCGTGGCCGCGCGGCGCCGTGGAGAGCAGCCCCGCCACCCCTTCGCTCTTGAACCAGTCGTTGCGGTTGAAGCCCCCCTGGCCGGCTCCGCCGCGCCCGCCGCCCGGCCCGCCGCGGCCGGCCGCATTGGGGTTCGCGACGCCGAACTCCGGCGCCGGATTGGCGGCGAGCTCCATGCGCGCGAGCTCTTCGGCGGTCTGGCGGGTTGCGAGCGGCGTCCAGTAGGCCGCGACGTCAGGGGCGGCCTGGGTCAGGATCCACTTGCCTTTGAGCGTGCCGGCGTGTTTCTTGAGCGCCTCCTGCGTCGTCTCTGTGACGAGGGCGATCTCGCCGCGGACGAGGCCGTTGGTGCCCGGCGACCACGCGCTGGGCGTGCCGGGGATCGGAAACGCCTGTGGCGACACGGCCGCGAGATAGAACTTCTCATTCACCCAGCCGCGCTCGAAGCCGTTGCGGTCGGCCCAGGGCTCGAGGGCGACGTTCTGCAGACCCCATTCCTTCATCTTCGCGACGGCCCATTCGCCTGCCTTCCGGGCGTTGGGCGAGCCGGTGAGCCGCGGACCGTGCACGTCGGTCAGCCAGCTCGAGATGTCCATCACCTGTGACGTCTGCGTGTTGAGGCCGAGGGCCTTGATCCGGTTGATTGCCTCGTAGTCGATCTTCTCGCCCGCGGCGCCGAGCGGAAGCGCGGCGGCGGCGGCGGCCGCCAGCACCGCGCACGCCAGTGCCCATTTTTTCATCCGGAATCCTCCGGTCAGAGCATAGGAACTTGATCACAGAAACGCAAACCCGGCGACATCGTTGTCAATCGCCGCGGGGCGGACAATTTCCGTCGACTTACGAGAACTGTCACGTGCGGTGCGGGTTGCGGCCGTTTCGGATCCGTCGCCACGAATGGTCCGGCGGTTGCACTGGCACTAGAGCCGAGGACAGAGGATCGGCGGAGACCTGTTTATGACACCCGTGCTCGCGACCACCAGCCAGCCCGAAGCGCCGCTCTTCAGCGACGGTCTCGGCGACCGCGTCGTCGCGGTCGACGCGGCGACGGGCGATCTGCTGCAGATCCTCCGGGTGCGCCCGCAACTGCTTGCGGTGCCCTCGTTCGAGTTCGCGCTGCGCGAGCGCGCGGCGCGGCTCGCGAACTTCCGCCACGCCTACTACGCGCGGGTGCGGCGCATCGACCGGCACCCGGCGGGCCTCGCGATCGTGTCGGACCACGTCGAAGGCATCCGCCTCTCCGAGATCCTGCGCGTCGCCGCGCAGCGCGGCCTGGCGCTCGATCTCAACGCCGCCCTGTGCCTGCTGCGGCAGGTGGTGCCGTCGATCGCGCTCCTGCACGAGAATGCGCGCGACGTCGCGCATGGCCTGATTGCAACGGAGCGCCTGATCGTGACGCCGCGCGCCCGCGTGGTCGTCGTCGAGCACGTGCTGGGGTCGGCCGTCGAGCAGCTGCAGTTCAACCGCGAGCGCCTCTGGCAGGAACTCCGCGTGGCGGCGCCGATGTCGGCGGGCGTCGTCCGCTTCGATCACCGCGCGGACGTCACCGCGATCGGTCTCGTGGCGCTCTCGCTCGTCCTCGGACGCCCGATTGCGGCCGACGAGTATCCGCACCGCATCGCGCCGCTCCTGAACGGCGCACGCGCGCGCGCTCAGGGGGCCGCCGACCAGCCGCTGCCCGACGCGCTGCACAACTGGCTGGCCCGCGCGCTGCAGCTCGACGTGCGCCAGGGCTTCCAGTCCGCGACCGAGGCGCAGATCGCGCTCGAAGACGCACTGGGAGAACTCTCCGACTTCGTCGCGGCGCCCGTCGCCCTCGAAGCGTTCGTCTCACGCTACCTCTCGATGATGCTGGATCCGATGCCGGCGCACCCGCCCGCGCCGGCGCTGCTTCACCCGATCGCGATCGTGACGTCAGCGCCAGCGCCCCGGGAGCCGGTCGCCGCGGTCCCGCAGCCGAAGGCGCCCGAACCGCCGCCGGCCGTCGTCCTCCTCCACCAGACGAAGAGGCCTGACCCCGCGCCGCCCGTCAAGGCGTCCGAACCAGCGCCGATCGTGAAGCCGCCCGAACCCGCGGTGAAGCCCGCCCCGCGCGACATCGCGGATCTCCTTGGAGACTTCGACCTGCCGCGCATTCCGGGAGTCGCGGCCAAAGCGTCCGAACCAGCGCCGGTCGTGAAGCCGCTCGAACCCGCCGTGAAGCCCGCCCCGCGCGACATCGCGGATCTCCTGGGCGACTTCGACCTGCCGCGCGTGGCGGGAGTCGCGGCCACGGCGTTTGACGGGCGTCAGGGGAGTGCGGCGCACACGAGCGAACAGGACCCGCCGGCGTCAGATTCGCGGTTCGGCATTCCGAGCTCGGGCGCCGCCCGCTGGCGCCGGATCGCGGTCATCGCGCTCGCCGTCGTCGCGCTCGGCGA
>JANOJK010000933.1:0-11934 GCA_031408165.1 Acidobacteriota bacterium
GTGTGTTGACTGATACACACAAATCAGTCACTCTTACACATCAGGAGCGGTCATGCGGACGAACATCGAAATCGACGATCGCTTGATGCGGCAGGCGATGCGGAGCAGCGGCGCCCGCACCAAGCGCGCGGCTGTCGAAGAAGGATTGCGTCTGCTGATTCGGACGCGCAGTCAGAAGACTATTCGCCGGCTGCGGGGGAAGGTCGCCTGGGAAGGCGATCTCGAGACATCGCGTCAAGGGCGCGTGGCAGAGTAGCGCCGTGGTCATCGTCGACACGACCGTCTGGGTCGATTACTTCCGCGGCGTCACGAATGCCGAGACCGAGTGGCTGCACACGGCGCTGGACCGACAGCGTCTCGGGCTCACGGATCTGATCCTCTGCGAGGTGCTCCAGGGCGTTCGGGACGACGTTGCCGCGAAGGCCGTGGAACGGGAGTTGGTCAAGCTGGAGGTGTTCGACGTGTGCGGCGCCGATCTAGCTCGCGAGGCCGCGCACAACTATCGGACGCTTCGCGCCCACGGCTACACCGTTCGCAAAACGATCGACTGCCTGATTGCGACGTTCTGCATTCGCGCGCAGCACTCGCTCATTCATCGGGACCGGGACTTCGATCCGTTCGAGAAGTTCCTCGAGCTCTCGATCATTCACGCCTGAAGGCAGGGTTCCGCCGGGGGCTGGACCCCGCTCGCTAACGTCGCTTCGTTGGAACGACCAGAAGAAAGTCCGAACCGGCGGCCCTGAAACGCGCGGCGCCCCTCAGAGCGAATGCAGGACCCTTGGCCTGCCTATCTCGTTAGATTTCACGCGGAAATCGTGCCATTCTCCTCGGAAACTTGGCGTGATCGGATGACCGGCGAGACTCGGGCCGGCGGCCTGGGTCCAACTGGCGTAGCAGGGTGTGACCCCCCCCCGCCGCCGACGCCGATCATCTCGTTGTACTCTGGGGTTACTTCACGCGTTTCGCGACGATCTCTTCCGTGGCGAATTCGGCGACCTGCCGTGTGAACTTGATTTCGTCGTTGGACGTGACTCGCCCCGTGTACGTAATCTGGATCTCGTTGCCCTCGAACTTGAACATCTCCACGAACGACACCTTGTCGCCCTCGACCTTCCCCTGCTTGATCTCGCTGGCGCCACCCATGGCGGACTGAATCTTTCCCGTCAGGGTGGTGTCCTTCACGACGAATTCATACGTGTAGCTCTGCTCGCCGATCTGCGTGTCGAACGAAGCCTTCCACGTGCCCGTGATGTCAGCGGCGAGGGCGCGCATCGTGCCGAGCAGCAGGAGCGTGACGATGGTCAGGTGGCGTCGATGGTTCATGTGCGTCTCCCAAAAATCTCGATGTTAACACGTCATCGCTTGACCGGCTCGAACGACAGCGTCCGGCTGAAGAAGGGGATGACGTGCTCCTGGAAGCGGACGGCGACGTCGCTCGTGTGCGTGCACGTCAGTCCGCAGATAACGGGCATCACGATCGCTGGTTCCAGCTGTTGCAGCGCGTTCGTGTCAATCATCAAGCCGACGGACCGTGCCGGTCCCTGCCACATACTTCGGGACAATGGGTGCCTCCATCGATAATTGGACGCTCAACGTTTCTCGCGGCAGGAGGTTCGAGTCCTGGCGTGTTCCTCGTGAAGCAGCAGGCGCCGCTGGCTGCTTGATTTCCGGGCGCGGAAATGCTTTTATGCTTTTATGCGCACCACGGTCGAATTCCCCGTCGAGCTGTTTCGCAAGGCCAAGGCCCGTGCCGCCTCACGCGGTGAATCATTCAAGACGCTGATTACGAGGGCCGTAGCGACGGAGATCGGCGAAGGGCGGGCTGCGGAACCGAGCGGCCGCGTGACGCTTCCCCTGTTCGGCAACACCAAGGGCCGGCGAGTGGACGTTGGCGCCGCGGATCTTGCGCGGGCTCTGGCCAGCGACGATGTCGCTCGCGCCGGCCGGCGGCGCCGACGATGAAGCTGCTCGACGTCAATGTGTGGCTCGCCGCATCCTGGGCGCGCCACCGCCACCACGAAGTGGCGAAGGCGTGGGTTGACGGGCAGGCCGATGATCTCGCCTTTTGCCGGGTGACGCACATGGCACTCCTGCGACTGATCACGAATTCCGCGATCACCGGTCGTGACGCGCTATCGCGGCGTCAGGCATGGGATGCAGTAGACGCGCTGATGACTGATTCGCGCGTTCACTTCCTCCCCGAACCGGACACGCTCGTGCCGCTCTGGAGGGCCCTCTCGAAGAAGGATGACCACGATCACCTGTTGTGGACGGACGACTACCTGGCCGCCTTCGCGCAGGCGGTGGAGGCGGACCTTGTGACATTGGATAACGTATTTCGAAAGCGCTACCCGGCTGTGCGCATCATCGATCTGCTGCAGTGACCCTGCCGTGACCTTCGGCTGCAAACACGGAACGCGCAGATTGGAGGCCCCGGCGCGGGAGACGGCAATGCCGAACAGGGTGTACGCCTTGCTGGTGGGAGTCAACGACTATGGGCCCGACATCGAATCGCTCGATGGCTGCCTCAACGACGTGGACCTCTTCCACGAATACCTGAATCGTCACGTCGACCCGGCGGCGCTCGCCGTCGAGGTCCTGAAAAACGCCGACGCTACCCGGGCCAACATCATCGGCCGGTTCCGCTCGCACCTCGGGCAGGCGCGATCCGGTGACGTCGCGCTGTTTCAGTTCTGCGGGCACGGGGCGCAATGGGCGTCGAACGCGGCGTTTCGCGAGTCCTTCCCGGACGGCAAGGACGAGGGACTGGTCTGCTATGACAGCCGCCGCCCTGGCGGATACGATCTCGCCGACAAGGAGCTTGCCGTCCTGATTGCGGAAGTCGGCCGGCACGACGCGCACGTGGCGGTCCTGTTCGATTGCTGCCACTCGGGCTCCGGCACGCGCGAAGTCCAGGCCGTTCGCGGCTTGAAGCCACGTCTGACGCGCGAAGTGACGACCGAGCGTCCGCTCGAGAGTTACCTGGACGGGCACTACTCGCGTCTCCGCGACGCACGACAACCGCTGTTCGTGCCGAAGGCCCGGCATATCCTGTTGGCGGCCTGCGAACGCGGTCAACTGGCGCAGGAAACCCCCAAACACGGCCTGTTCACGAGCACACTGGTCGACGTTCTCGACAAGTCCGGCGGGGAATTGAGCTATGCCGATCTGTTCGCGCGCTGCCGCGCCGCGGTCCGGTCCCGAGCCTTCGATCAGAACCCGCAGTTCGAGGCCTACGACCGGTTCGACGCAGGCGCAGGGTTCCTGGGGCGGCCCCTGGCGCGCACGTCGAGTGGTCGATATCTCGTCTCTTGCGAGCAGGGCGCCTGGATCGTCGAGTGCGGAGCGATCACCGGCGTGCCCAACGAGACCGGGGCCGCGGTGGCGTTTGCCCTGTATCCGGAAAACGACCCGACGACGCCTGCCGGTACCGCGCGGGCCGTCCGTGTGGGCCTGCAGAAGACCGACATCGAGCGTGATTTCGACGGCAGCGAGTCAACGCGCTACCTTGCTGAAATCACCAGTCCGCCGGCAGTTCCGACGCCCATGGCCTTCACGGGAGACGACCAGACACGGGCGGCCGTTGAGGCGGTCCTCCACCAGCACGGCGCGCGCGTGAGCCTGATCGGCACGCGCGAGGCCGCGTATGCGCTGACGGTCGGCGACGGACGCCTCGCCCTGACATCAGTGCCGCGGAACGTGGAGATCGGATTCGCCATTGCTGCTGGCGATACCGCGGCAGGAGCCGCGGCGGCGCTCGCCCCCTCGGTAAAGCAGGTGCTGCACTGGGAACGCACCCTCAGACTGCAGAACCATCGGACCGCGATGGACAGGTCGAAGGTGGAGCTTGCGTACGTGGAGCGGCTGGACGGAGGCGGCGAACAGTCGTACGACGGCAGCGAGGCCACGCTCGCCTATACGGGCTCGGGTAGCCGGTGGCGCACGATCCAGGGGCGCCTCAGAGTGCGGAACCGCACCGGGCAGATCTTGTTTGCGGTGCTGGCGTACTTCTCGGAGGCCTACGGCGTCCACGTGCTGCACAACGATCCGATCCCGCCGGGCGACAACTGGGTGACTGTGTGGGGCGATGGTCCGACCGACAACTTCTACCTCGTGGATGGCGTCGACGAGTCGACGGAGCGGTTCAAGTTGCTGATCGCCACCGAGAGGATCGACGACTTTCTGTTGACGCAGCCCGCGCTCGCACTTGGCGACGAGTACGGCGCCACCAGGGCGATCGAAAGCATCCAGCCGCCGCAACAGATGGCCTACGAGGGCGAGTGGTTCGCCAAGGACTTCCACATCCGCGTCGTGCGCCGGCCGGCAGGCCTTGACGGCGGTGGGCCGGGGAACCCACCCGCATAATCCGCACGGAGCACACACACGACATGGACGGCACCGCGTCGCGCGACGACCAGCAAGCGCTGCACTTCTCCCGGCACCATGCCTTCATCGTCGGCATCGATGCCTACGAGAAGGTGTCGCCGCTCCAGACCGCGGTCAATGACGCGAGCCGGCTGGCGCAGGTGCTGGCCGAGAAGCAGCAATTCGACGTTCAGGCGCCCCTGCTGAACGCTCGAGGCGATGCGCTGCGCACGCTGATCAGGGAAACGATGCCCCGCATCGTCGGGGCCGAGGACCGCGTGCTGTTCTACTTCGCCGGACACGGGATCGCCGCGGATGGCGACGACGGGCCCGCCGGCTACCTGGTCCCGGCCGACGCCGACCCGATGGACGTGAAGACGTTCGTTCCGATGACTGAATTGCAGGACGCGCTCCAGGCGCTGCCCTGCCGTCACCTGCTGCTGATCCTCGACTGCTGTTTCTCGGGTGCCTTCCAGTGGGCCAGCCGGACGCGGGCGATCGGCACGCTGATGCCCAAGCGCATCTACAAGGAGCGGTTCGACCGGTTCGTGCTCGATCCCGCCTGGCAGGTCCTCACCTCTGCAGCCCACGACCAGAAGGCGATGGACGTGCTGCAGGGGCGCGCCACCGGTGACCGCGGCCTTGCCGCGACCGCGGCCGGCGCGGCGCATTCGCCGTTCGCGCTCGCGTTGTTCGACGCGCTGGCCGGCGACGCCGATTTCCGCACCGGACGCGAAGGCGACGGCGTGATCACCGCCACCGAGGTGTACGCCTTTGTCCGCGATCGAGTGGAGCCGGAGACGATCGACGCCGGGCAGGCCAAGCGACAGACGCCAGGATTCTTCCCCCTGCGCAAACACGACAAGGGCGAGTTCATCTTCCTCCATCCGAAACATCGCCTGAATCTGCCGCCGAATCCCTCGCGTAGCCCCTACAAGGGATTGCAGTCGTTCGACGAATCCGACAAGGCTCTTTTTTACGGACGCGATCGCGCCATTCGCGAGCTGCAGCAGCGCTGCGACTCGGTCAGGCTCCTGGTGGTGAGCGGCGCGTCCGGCACCGGCAAGTCGTCGGTGGTCAAGGCCGGGCTGTTGCCGCTCCTGCGCGAGGCCGGTCATCTCATTCTTCCAGTGATGCGCCCGGGGCTCCATCCGCTGGTCGCGCTCGAGGAGGCGCTGACCGGAGTCGGCGCGTCAGGGGCAGCGAAAGCGGTGTTGGTGATCGACCAGTTCGAGGAGCTGATCACCCGCTGCCCCGACGAGAACGAGCGCAAGGCCTTCATCGCCCGGCTCCGCGAGGTGATCGACGACGAGGCGCGCGTTCACCGCGTCATCGTCACGGTGCGCTCCGACTTCGAGCCGCAGGTGAGCGGCGGCGATCTCAGGGCCGCGTGGAACGCCGGGCGGTGCACCGTGCCCCCCTTCAGCCTCGAAGAGCTGAGGGAAATCATCGTCATGCCGACGATGCAGGAGGTGCTGATCTTCGATCCGCCCGAGTTGGTGGACGCCATCGTCGGCGACGTGGTGCAGTCTCCGGGCGCGTTGCCCCTTCTGGCCTACGCCCTGAGCGAGTTGTACGAGGCGTATCGGGCCGGCGGGCGTGGGGACCGCGCGTTGAGAAAGACCGACTACGAGCGGCTGGGCGGCGTGATGGGCGCGCTGCGCACCAAAGCCGACACCCTGTATCAGACGCTGCAGCCCGCGGAGCAGGCGACGATGCGCAGGATCATGCTGCGCATGGTGGCGGTGGAGGGCGACCTGGCCGGACGCCGCGTGCCGCTCAGCGATCTCGACTTCTCTGCCGATGAGAATCCCCGAGTGGAGGCGGTGCGGGAACGGCTGGTTGGCGCTCGGCTGATCGTGCAGGGGCAGGACTACATCGAACCGGCCCATGACGCGCTCGTCAGGGCGTGGAAAACCCTGCACGAGTGGATTCATGCGGCGGGCCGCGACGCGCTGATCCTCGGCCAGCGAATGGCCCCCGACGCCGACCAGTTCGCGCGAACCGGCGACGCGCGTTTGCTGTGGAACAAGAACCCCAACCTCGCGGTCGCGGCCCGGGCGCTGAAGGATCCGCGGCACACCTTCAACGCCAGGGAAGTGGTGTTCGTCAGGAAGAGCGTCGCGCGCAACCGCCGGAGGAAACAGGTCGCCTGGGCCATCGCGTTCGCGACCGTGGTGTCCTTGATGGCCCTGTCGGTGTGGGCGCTGCTCGAGCGGGCGGCCGCCGAGGACGAGCAGGAGCGCGCGTTGCTCAGCCTGTTCGAAGGCTTGAGCCTCAACATGAGCCAGGGGCAGCCTGGCAGCCTGTGCGTGCATGGGCTCTGTGACAAGGCGCCGATCGGCGATGGGAAGGACGCCTGGCGCTCGCTCGGGCAGCTGCCGGGCGGCATGGAGACGTTCAGCGGGCCACCCGACTCGCGCGTCTTCGCCGCATCGCGAAAATTCGGTTCGGGTAGTGTCGTCGTGTACGCACAGGACGCGCTGACGCTCGACAACGAAATCACCGACGGAAGCGACAATCTGCTCTTCGCGCAGAACGCGCTGGCGTGGCTCACGCCGCTGGAGTTCAAGCCCGGCTGCCGGAAGGAGGTGACGATCCTGGCGTGGGATGGGACCTTTGCCAAGGTCGTGCGAATGCAGCGCGTACGCGAGTTCATCGCGCGCCGTGGATGGCTGCTTCAGATGGCTCAACCCGACACCTTGGAAAAGGACCTGGAGTGCGCTGACGTGCTGTGGTACCTCAGCGACTGGGAACCGCCGGCGCAATTCGCGGATTGGCATGTGGGCCTGATCGAAGACTTCGTGCACGGGGGCGGTGGGCTGCTCGTCGGCGGGCTGGGCTGGTCGTACGCGCAGCAGGGGGGGCCGAACGGCACAGCCCCAACCGCGCCGTACGCCGCCGACCTGCTCGGCAAGCCTTTCGGGTTCGCGTTCACGCGCGACGCGTTCGAGTCGGATAGCCGGAAACCGATCACTCTGCAGTCCGGGCAGTAGACCGGGGACGTGGAGACAGAGACGATGGATGCTCGACCCGCCCAGCGTAAACCGTGGGCTGTGCTGGCCTACACCGTGGCCGACGACAAGGGGAGCGGGGATTCTCTCGACGCAGCCGCCAAGGAGGAGCTCAAGTCGATCTGCAACGCCGCGGATTTCGGGCAGATGAGCGTGGCCGCGCAGGTCGACTTCAAACACGCGCGCGGAGTCTTTCGCGGCGTGCTGACCGCGGCGCCGCCAAAGACGCGCGGATTCGAGTCGATTCCCGCCGACTCGCATCCGTTGTGGCGCGGCATCAAGGCCAAGCTCGATCGCTCGAAGCTTCGCGTGCTCAAGGAGCAGGTCGATCTGAACGCCTCGCGATCGAACGTGCTCAAGAGCTTTCTCGCCTTCGGCCAGCGGGAGTGCCCGGCCGATCGCTATGTGGTGTTCTTCTACGGCCACGGCTACGGTCCGCTCGGCCTCTTCTTCGACGCGGAGGCCGACGACGCGCTGGTCAAGAACACGATGCCGTTGACGAGCCTGTCGGACTCGCTGCACACCGTGGGCGCGCGGGCCGCGGTCATCGTGTTCCGGGCCTGCCTGGCGAACACGCTCGAAACCGCCTACCAACTGCGCGACGCGGGAGAGTTCATGCTCGCGTCGCAGTCGATCGTGCCGATTGCCGGGATCTGGCCGTGGGCCTCGTTTCTCACCTCTCTGATGCCCGGGGCCGCGTCGGGCGACGTGGCCCAGGCCATCGCGAAGCAGTTGGCCCTCTTCCTGGAGACGCCCGCGAACCGCGACCCGTTCGCCGACGTACCTTACTCGCTCATCGATCTTCGCGCCGCGAGCGCGATCGCGGAACCCTTGAAAGCGCTCGCCGAGGCGCTCGAGACCTCACGCACCGACGCCGCACGCGCGAAGGCGTGCGCGGCGGCGCTCGAAGCGGCGCGCATCGGGTTTCCCGATGACCATTCAGCGCCCGGCGATCCGGCGCTCCTCGACGTGCCGACGATGTGCGAGAACCTGGCGAAGCTCAGTCGCGACCCGGTGGCGGGACCGGCACGGGCACTCGGGGAGGTGGTGGAACGCCAGCTGGTGAAATGGCACCATTCACAGAAAGGTCATCACCGCGGCACCGGCCTCTACTACACACCGGTGACCGTGGAGCACGCCGAGCGGTCCCACCTGTATGACGAAGGCACTGCCGCGGGGGACGCCAGACACTACCAGCAGCTGGCGTTGAGCGAAGCAACGGGCTGGGACCGGATCGCGCTCAATCCCTTGCGCTGAGGCGGCGGGCGCACGAGGCAGGAGCGAGCAGGCTGCCCCGTGCGTCAGACGCTAGCGCTTCTTCACCGCTTTCTTCGCGGCCGCCTTCGTCGGTTTGGCGCCGCCGCTGCGCTTCCCGCCCATTCCACCTGGCTTGTCAGCCTTTGCCATGTGCCTGTCCTCCGTATGCGTCGCCGGCGCATTGCCGCGCGACCAGTGCGCGGCAGTCTACTGGATCGCCCCACGCACCTCAAACAATGTCGAGGGCAGACTCGTGTAGTAGTAGGCGTACCACCGCCCGTCATCCACCCAAGCCATCACGTAGAGCGCCGCGATGGCGCCGACGCCCTCCGGCTTGAGCTGGCGCACGATGGAGCGCACGCCGGTCGCGAGCGCGACTCGTTCGACGCTCGCGGGCGATTGGAAACCCTGTTGGACGTAGACCGACTGGCTGTCGGCGCTCCAGGCGATCTGGCGGTCGCCCGGACGAAGCCCTTGCACCGGCTTCGGGCGATCGCCGCCGATCGATGACAACTGGAACCCGCCGTCCGCCATCGTCAGCAGCAGCGTCTTCCCATCGGGCGCAAGGGCGCCCAGGACCCCCTCCGGCGTGATTGGCGCCGGCGGCGACCCGGCAGAGTCGACCGCGTAGCAGCGCGGTGCGCGCGACGCCTCCGAACCGCACACGAGCAGTCGCTGGCCATCCGGGAACCATTCGGCGGAGATGACGCTGGCGATCGGCTTGATGTCGATCGGCCTTGGGGCGCCCGAACCGGTGGGATAGATCACGAGCTGCGCCGGCGTCGTGATGATCGCGGCGGCCCACTTGCCGTCGGGAGACAGCTTCTGGGCGAGGCCTTCACCAAGGCGAATCGTTTGCGACGCGTCGGTCTTGCGCAGGACAACGCCGTAGTTCCGGCCGGCCCGCGGCCCCACGTCGACCATCAACAACCATTCCCCATTCGCCGACATCGCGCGGGCGCCGGTCGATCCAATCCACGACAGGTCGCGCTCGGTCTCCTGACTGGGGACCCTGGCGCGCACGCCGAGCGCCAGATCTTCCCGAACCGCCAGCCATCGCCCGTCACTGGCGATGTCGAAGACGATGAACCGGGCAGGGACGCCGAACACCAGCTGCGCCGGTGCGCCGCCCGACGCCCCGACGGACATCGGTTGCAGCATCGACGAAGCGGTGGTGTTGCCGGAAAAGACGACGGTCCTGCCGTCGGGGGTCCAGGCGAGGCCCTGCACGCCGAACAGCTCCTGGGTGAGCGCCGTGACCGTTCCGGCCCGGTCGACGACCTTGACCCACCCGCGATCGTCGAACCGCCGCTGATGCTCCACGAAAGCGACGCGGCTGCCGTCCGGCGACACGCGCGGATTGCTCAGGTAGCCGCTGGCTTCGTGGAGCACGGTCCCCGGAGGGAACTCGAGCCGATCGCGCATGTTGCCGAGATCGTGGACGATGGCCATCGTGGCGCCGTCCTGCGACCAGTCCGCCTCACGCACATCTTCCGAAACCGCGCGGGGGGAACTGCCGATGGTCATGCGGGCCAGCGTGCCGCCGTAGAGGCGCTGGTCGAGGAACCGCGGGGCCATGATCAGGGCCAGCTCGCCGGTGCTCGATACCGAGAGCAGGTGCGCATTCGACGGGCTCAGCGGTTGTGGCGCTTCGGCCGTGGGGTTGATCACGAAAAGCTCGGGCGACGATCCGTTGGGTGTCGCGCTGTACACGATGGTCTTTCCATCGGGCATGAATCGGGCGTTGGTGATCGGCAGCCTGTCGAAGGTGCGGGCCTCGAAGCTGACCTCGCCGGATCGCGTGCGCGCGGACTGCCGGGTCGCCATCGCCCCGATGCCGACGCCTCCCGCGACGGCGGCGGCCAGGGCCAGCGCCGGCCACCACCGCCTGGCGGGCGGGTTGGCGATGGCCGTCATGGCGGCGGTCGGGACCGACATCGCCTCCAGGGCGAACGCGATGTCCGTGGAAGATTGAAACCGCTGCGACGGCCTCTTCTCGAGACAACGGTGGACCAGACGATCGAGATGCGGTGGAATCGTAGCGGCGGGGAGCGCTGGCGGATCGTGCTTGAGAATCGCGCTCATCCGCTCGACCGAAGAATCGCCGCCGAAGGCGCGCTGGCCGGAGAGCATTTCGTAGAACACCACGCCGAACGCGAAGATGTCGGCGCGGTGGTCGGCGGCTTCGCCGCGCACCTGCTCGGGGGCCATGTACCCCGCCGTTCCCAGCACCATGCCGGCGCCGGTCGCCGGGCTGGTCGCCAGGTGCGTAACCTCGGAGGGTGCGTCAGGTCCTCCGATCGACTTCGCGAGCCCGAAGTCGAGGATCTTGGCGCGGCCGTCGGTGGTCAGGAAGATGTTCTCGGGCTTCAGATCGCGGTGAACGATCCCCTTCGCATGCGCGGCCGCGAGCCCCAATGCGATCTGCGAGGCCAGGTCGGTTGCCTTGCGCGGCGAGAGCGCCCCCTGGCGAAGCGCCGTCGCCAACGTTTCGCCTTCGAGCAACTCCGACACGACGTAGGGGACGCCGCCATCCACACCAACGTCAAACACGGCCATCAGGTTCGGGTGGTTGAGGGTGGCGGTGGCCCTCGCTTCCTGTTCGAAGCGACGCAGACGATCGGGGCTGTCCGCGAACGCGGCCGGCAACACTTTCACCGCGACACTCCGCTGCAGGCGCGTGTCGTGCGCGAGGTAGACTTCGCCCATGCCACCGGCACCGAGGGGCTCGCGGATTTCGTACGGACCAAGCCGCCGGCCGGGCGAGAGAGTCAACGCGCCATTATAGCCACGCGCTCGATCGGCCGGGCGCGCGACTGCCGACCACCGCCGCCTGGCCTTGAATCTTGATGCCCTTGAGGTTCTCGCCGGCCACGGCCAGCCGTCGCGCCAGAGCAGCGGCCGGATGTCGAGGACGCTGACGCCGCCGCGATCGAGGTCGGCTTCATAGTGGCAGGAGAACTTCTCCACGCCGTCCCCCAGATCGAGCAGCCCGAAATGGCCGGGGCCGATGAACCGGCCGCCGGATCCGAGGAACAGCGTCCCGCCGCCCTGCAGCATGTCGATGCCCACCCCATTCGGATGTGGTAGCTGGAGTTCGCCCCGGCGCAGCAGGACCCATGCGTGACGAGAAGGTAATACCAGCCGTCGCGGAAGATCATGATCGATGCTTCCGAATTGATCGCGATGTTGACCGGCTTCCGATCGGGATACAGTCGGCCCGAAGTAGGGGTGCGTGTGCGCGAGGTGAACGAGCACGACTTGCCACGTCAGTGCGCTGGGCGGCAGAACTCCGTCC
>JANOJK010000947.1:0-5399 GCA_031408165.1 Acidobacteriota bacterium
CATGCGGATCTCACGAGGACCCAGCGCTACATGCACCTGAGTCCGGCGGCGCTCGACGCGGCGATCGGGCTACTGGAGCAAACTGCGAGTCCGGCTACTGACCGGTCGGGGCGGCCGGCCCAAAACCAAGCGGACTCTGTATGACGTTTGGAGACGTGGGGGAGGCGGGCTCCGCGGCGCAGAAACGATCAATGAGTCTGGGGGGATGAGTCCACATTGGCGCTGCGCGCTAACGGTGGACAACCTTCGTCCTGGTCAGTGAGTTCGCTGGCTTGCCAACCGTAGCTCGCTCACGGTTCAGGCGAGCGAAGGTGGCGGTGAGGCAGGGATTCGAACGCGTTGAATAGCCCCTTGTAACTGGTTGATGGGGCGCGACTTCTGGTCCTAAACGTTTGAGTCCCTGCTACTTACGAATGCTCTCATTTTCTCCGGCGTTCGCCCCACTCCTCCGGAATCCGCCGGGGTTTTGGAGACGTGGTGGAGACTGTTCTGGAGACGGTCGGGGCGGTCAAACTATCCCTGCCTCAGTCCATGGCGGCTGATGCGTTACCATCCCGCTGCTCGTAGGGCGTGATGTCGATGCGTGGAACTTTGCATGGCACTCGCGCAACTGGGGGCGGAGTAATGCCGTGAGAGACACCAAAAGCAACCGGATTCGGACGCAGTCCTTTGCGCTGATGCTTTCACTGTGTCTGGCACCTCTCGTCGTCGGCTGTGGCAGCGGATCGGTCACGTCGCCGACGGGACTCACGCTCGCCGGGACTGTCTGGTCGGGGCCATTCGCTGACAACGAGCTCGGTGCCGGCACTCTGACGCTGAACTTTGGTCTCAGCGAAGACGCAGCGGGACGCTGGTCTCTGGCCAGGGCGGACTTTACGGTTTCGGCAGCGCTTCGAGTGATCCCTCGCTTGACGACCGATCCGGCGGACGCCGTCACGTTGGCGCTCGCGACGGCGAATCTCAATCCGGATTGCGACATGCTGCTCAACGCGCGCGTCAACGGTTCCCAGATGCAGGGCACCCTGAGGATCGGGCGCTGCGAACCCCAGGGAGAGCGCGTTGCGGAGGTCAGACTCACTCGCCGGTGAACATGGTCCCAGATCAGAGTATCTTCCGCGACGCGCAGGCGGGCCTCTCTAACGTGAGTGGAACCGGGCAACTGAGGGGCGAGCACTCCCACGAGTCTGTAAGTGACGTTTTCGTCGAAGAGCAGCTTCACGCCACCGAGTTGGCCACGCGGCATTCGCGGGCGGCGGCACAGGCGAGAGCGGCGCCGATGTCAGCGTGCGTGAGGTCGGGGAAGTTGCTCAGAATCTGATGTTCGTCATCCCGCCCTGTCCCTTGTGGCACACCATCGCACCGTGGACTGAGCTATCGCTCGAACGACTTCTTCCATCGGTGCCGCGCGGATTGCTTACCAGCATCAGCGGACTCCTCTTTGCGGCAACGAATCCAAGCTGCAACAAGGGCTTGATCGTTCCCGTCGTGGCAAGTTCATAGATGTGGCCGGCGAATCCCAGCAGGCCCGAGTGCCACGGGTAGAGCAACCTCACGTCATGGCAGCCGTACGCAGACGCGAAGCGGGCATCTGGTTCGCATCCGCCGATGACACGCCGAACTCCTCGTCTGGCTACGGTCGGCGACCGTGGGCCGGTCCACGACGGTGATCGGATCGAAGCGAAGCCCGAACGAGCGATCAGAAGCGTTTTCTCGGTAGAGCCTACGTCCTAGGCGTTCAGATCTCACTGACGCCTAGACTTGTCAGGTAGTCGTACGTCTCGTTGTAGAACGCGGGCGCACGCGTCGGGTCCGACTCGTCGCCAGGTGGGATGAAGATCACCATTCCTTGCCGAGCGCGCGTCAAGAGAACGCGGTATGAGTTCAGCAGATACCGCTTCCTGTCCTCTTTGTGAATCGTCGTCCACCTGTCGCCACGAAAGGACTGGTAACGCCAGATCTCTGAGTCTCGCCGCAGGTCGGCGTCCCAGGTCACGCAGACCCAATCGAGCTCAAGACCCTGGACCTGGAATTCGGTTGCGGCGTCCTCCAGGTAATAGCTCGATCGCGTATCTTGCCTATCATTCAGGAACCACTGGACCGGATCAACGTCCACGCGGACGTCAATTGCATGCGGCTTGAGACGCTGTGCCTGCGACGAGGCGACCAAGCCGAATCGCTCTGACCCGCGGGCGTGGGTTCTGATCCAGGCCTTCGCGCGCGCCAAATCGCGCGTGACTGCGATCGGATACCGCGGCGCGACTTCACCGAGTAATGCCCGGGCCGAGGTCGAGTCACAGTCGAGAACTGCCTTCACGAAGGCCGACACCTTCTCCGATCGGAACGACCGCATGGACGTGGCAAGGTGGAGGCGTTCGTCCCATACGACTGACGCCACCGACCCAAGGCGCTCGAGAGGGAGTTGCGCCGCGTACTCTGAATCCGTGAGGTTGGGCGATACATAAACGCGCCAATGTGGAAACTTAAGTTGCACGGCTTCGAGCCATTCCCCAATGCCCGCCTCGCCTGTATGAATTTCCTGACCTCCGCCGACGAGGCATACCACGACGGCCCAGGCTTCGTGCCGATCAAGATAGGAGATAAGGAACTCAGGTTCGGACCGGTGGAAGTTCGCAATCTTCTTCCGACGACGCATGAAGTCGGTCGTCTTCGCCTGCGTCCACGCGCGCTGCGCTTCATCGAAGATGACAACGTGATCGTATGGTGCGATCGTGGTGCGGACGCCCTCATCTCTGAAATGATGGACATTTTGGATGAAAGGCTTCACCCGTTGGCGGATCGCGCCTTTCCGTTCAGTGTTGCCGACCCGTGCAAGTTCGTCGCGGGTGAGAGCCTCTTGGAGCACGGCAACCAGCGGACCGTTTCCCGAGAGGTACACAGCGCGCGCTTCGCCCAACGTCCTTCTGCGTGTCGCAACGTTCAAGCCGACGAGCGTCTTACCAGCACCAGGAACGCCCGTGACGAACACTATGGCTTTCTGGTGGTCTTGGCACGCGCGTTCGATGATCTCCTCGACACCGACCGACGTCAGGCGTAGATTCTTGGCTCCAGCATCGTGACGAGAGATTGCCTCAACCGAATGCCTTGCATAGAGCGCACGGGCTGCTTCAATGATCGTCGGCGTCGGTTGATACGGGGCGGCGCCCCATGTCTGTCCATCTATTGGAGGTCCGCTGCTCTGCGCGAGACCGTCATGAAGGGCACTTCGAAGGTGGCGGGAGCCGCAGCGATACGGCGGCCGGACGCCGTCCGGGTGCGCCGGCCGCCAGGCGTCATCCGCGACTTCTGCCTGAGTCGCGACGAGGATGGGAAGAATCGGGGCGTGGTGACTCGCGGCGTGGAAGTTCTTCAAGTCCAGCGCGTAATCCCACGCCTGGTTGTAGTCCCCGAGACGGAACTGGCTTTCGCCGCATTTGAACTCGATTGGAAAGACGGCTGGTCCGGAGATCAGCACCGCATCGATTCGGCTGCCGAGCCGCGGGACCTCGAACTCGAGATGGAGCGTGCCCGCAAGTCCGCTGAGGGCAGTCCTCAGGATGTCGAGTTCCTCTTCCCATGCCTGGCGTTGTTCGACTTCCAGTGCGTGTGTGTGCGCTGCAGCGAGGGCGCCGAGGACCTGGTGCGGCTCGGTTGCCAGAAAGCGGTCGACCGACGCTGAATAGTAGGCGGAGGCGCGGGGCAACGGGCCGGTCACTGCCAGGAATATGGCACAGTTCCGTGCCGGCGCGGGCCGCAGGGGGCTGTTCTGCGTCCATCTCTTGAACTCGACTAAACCGCGGCAAAATGTGGATGAGGATCGCTCCGAGCGGCAACTCGTCGTGATCCCCGCTGCCGGGTCTTCTCCGAGTTCCACGATCAGAAGGTGCGCGGTATGACAGCTGGAAGGACAACACAATGACGGTATTCGTGCTCATTCGTGAGGATCAGAACGAACACGGCTACGTGGATACGTCCGTCGCTGGCGTCTTTCGTGAGGTCGGCGTCGCGAAGGAGATGGAGACGCTCGAACGTCTGCAGGCGCGACAGGAGGGGCTTGTCGTGGAAGACGACGACAGCCCTGACGGCGAGTGGCAGGTCTGCTGGAAGGTCGAGGAGCACTCCGTGGACTGATCTAACGCTCGAACGCTTTCTTCCATCGCTTCCGCGGGTTGTCGAACACGACCGCCTTTGGATCGAACGCGTCGGGGTCGTAAGCGCCTCCAGCCCACTCGAGCATCGACCGGTGCTCGGGATGCCGGCGATTCGCGATCGCCTGCAGGAACTCCGCGTAGCCGTGGACACCGCCACAATCCTCGGGCGGACAACGTCTGGCGCCGGAGACACATCGCGGATAAGTCAGCGACTCCTCGGCTGACTCCATGCCCTCGTGCACGAGCACGTGCTCCCAGTCGTCGCCGAAGTCGTACGCGTACATGGCCGGCGGCGCGTGCCAACCGCGGCGCTCGAAGTATCGCGACAGCGGCACGTCCCAACCCGGATTGACCGGCCGATCTTCCGGGTCCTCGTCGGTGGGAATGCCGATGGACACGACCCTTCTCCGTCCGATCGAGAAGCCGAAACTCGTGGAGATGGTAGTCGAGCCATCCCATCGCGTCCTGGATGGCCACATGCAGATCCCAGAACGAGTATCTCTCAGGGACCTGGAGCCGGCGCCAGACGAGCGGGTCTGTCCCGCTGAGGACGATGAGGAACTGGTGCACCAGCTTCGGCCGCGTACTGCGTTTTGTGGACTTGCTCCCAATTGCCGGCACCTTGGCCACTCAACCCTCCGTGAGAAACGACGTCGTTGTCTCGCTCCGAGTAGGTTAGCCGCAGAGAGCACGTCGCGTCATCACATCGTACGCGCTCGTCACGGCGCCGTACAAGGTTCTCCGCTGCGCTCCGACCGCGCGCTTTGCGCGCGGCTCGCGCGTGTCACTTCGTCCTGCAAGGCGTAAGGGTGTCGGAGTGCGCGAGACCTTGACGGCGTCGCGCCCGAGCGCCGCAGTCTGGCAATTACGTGATGGCCGGAAGGCTCGGTCCTTCACGCGCGTCACGCGAAGGCGATGCGCAGTCCCTCGCCGATGTCCAGCGAATCGACGTACTCGATGTGCAGGACCCGGCGCGGGTGATCCGTTTCCGCCTTGGACGATGCGTGCAGGAGGAGCGGACACATGGCGATGATGCCTCCGGAAGACACGGGCCGACGTGAAGGTGTACTTCACCGATAGCGAGGGGCTGGCCGACGAGAAGGTCTATTTCACCACCAGCAGAGGGCTGGCCAAGTGCGACGTTGATTGGAAGAGTTACAAGAAGTAACGCCGGCTGCGAACGGGCGCCAGGCAAAGGCGCTCGATGACAACGACGCCGAACACCTCATTGCACCGGAGCGCGGGACAGTG
>JANOJK010000982.1:0-2854 GCA_031408165.1 Acidobacteriota bacterium
CAAGGACCGGCACATCATGACCAACGGCGGGCATCTCCTCATCGAGGGGATGATCCTCGGCGGCCTGGTCGCCGGCGCGCGCCACGGCATCATCTACATCCGCCACGAGTACACCGACCAGGAGCACATCCTCCAGCACGAACTGGATCGCTGCTACGAGGCCGGCATTCTCGGCGACAACATCATGGGATCGGGGCTCGCGTTCGACCTCGAGATTTTCGTCAGCCCCGGACTGTACATCTGCGGCGAGGAGAGCGCGCTTCTCGAAGCGATCGAGGGCAAGCGCGCCGAGCCGCGCAACAAGCCGCCGTTCCCCGGCCAGGTCGGCGGCGGCTTGTGGGCCAGACCGACGGTCATCAACAACGTCGAGACCTTCTTCTTCGTCCCCGTCATTCTCGCCAGGGGCGTGGACTGGATGAAGAGCGCCGGGAGGAACGGATCGCTCGGCGTGAAGTTTGTCGGCGTCAGCGGCGACGTCAGCCGTCCGGGGGTGTTCGAAGTGCCGATGGGCACGTCGTACCGCGAACTGATCGAAGGACTCGCCGGCGGCGTGGCGCAGGGGCGCACCCTGAAGTCGTACGCCCCGTCCGGACCGGCGGGCGGCTATCTGCCCGCCTCGATGCTCGACCTGCCGCTCGACTGGAACGCGATGACGGCGGCGGGCGCCACCGTCGGCTCCGGCGCCATCGTCGTGTGCGACGACCGCGCCTGCATGCTCGACATGGCGCTCAACTCGGTGCGCTTCTTCCGCAACGAGTCCTGCGGCAAGTGCGTGCCGTGCCGCACCGGCTCGACCAAGATGGCCGAGATGCTGACGCAGTGGACGAAGGGGCGCCGGGGCCAGCACGACATGGTCCTGTACGAGGAGCTGTGCCATGCCATGAAGATGTCGTCCATCTGCGGCCTGGGCCAGGTCGTCCACGTGCCGATCGCCTCGGTGATGAAGCATTTCCCCGACGAGGTCGAGGCGCACGCACGCGGGATCTGCCAGGCCGGCGTGTGCTTCCGGATTGGAGCGGCCTCGTGAGCGAGCAGATCACCCTGTCGATCGACGGCCACGACGTGTCGGTCCCGCGGGGGACGACCATTTTCGACGCGGCGCGGCTGAACGGGATCGCGATTCCGACGCTGTGCCACCAGCAGAACCAGACGCCCGTGGGCGTCTGCCGCGTCTGCGTGGTCGACGTCGGCGCGCGCGTCTACCCGGCCGCGTGCGTCCGCGAGTGCGAGCCGAACATGAAGGTCTCGACCACCGCGCCCGGGGTCGTCCGGGCGCGCACCACGCTCGTCGAGATGCTCATGGCGGACCACCCGTCCCCCTGCGCGCGCCAGCAGAACACCGGCGACTGCGAGCTGGAGGTCATGGCGAAGGCGGCCGGCGTGCACGAGCCGCGGTTCGCGCGCCGCCTGTCCCCGCGCGGCCGCGACGACTCGTCGCTGAGCATCGCCGTCGATCACGAGGCCTGCATCCTCTGCGACCGGTGCGTGCGCGGGTGCGACGACGTCAAGAAGAACTTCGTCATCGGACGCAGCGGGCGCGGCTACACCGCGCACGTCGGGTTCGACCTGGATCTGCCGATGGGCAGCTCCACCTGCGTGTCGTGCGGCGAGTGCATGGTCTCGTGCCCGACCGGCGCCCTCACGAACAAGCGGGTCGTGGGACAGGAGCTCGGCGGCGGCGAGAAGCTGGACGCCGAGTGGATCCTGCAGCTCCCCGTGTTCAAGGGGGTGTCCGGCACGTTCCTGGAGCTGAACCAGGGGGCCGTCGTGAAGCGCCGGATCGCACCCGGGGAAATCATCTGCCGCGAAGGGGAGTTCGGCTCGACCGCCTTCTACATTCTCGAGGGCAGCGTCGAGGTCTACATCAACACGCCGATCGCGCACGTCAAGCAGGAGGATGCGGCGGGTGGCTGGTCTTCCAGATGGTTCAGTACGATCCGGAGCAGGCTGGCGAGCCGCACGGAGCACCCGCGGACCGAAGAGAGCGTCCGCCGGTTCATTCCGATCGACGCGCCGGTGGATCTGCCGTACGACAAGCCGATCGCGGAGCTCGTCGCCGGGGACCTGTTCGGCGAGATGACCTGCATGAGCTTCCATCCGCGGTCGGCGACCGTCCGCGCGAAGTCTGACGTCGTCGTGCTGGAGATGCTGCGGAACGTCCTCGACATCCTGCAGAAGAACAAGACGTTCCGCGCGGAGCTCGATCGCAAGTATCGGGCGCGCGCGCTCGAGACGCACCTGAAGAGCGTCCCGGTCCTGTCGTCGATGCCGCAGGACTTCATCAACTACCTTCGCGATCGCGTGGAGCTGACGCGCTTCTCGCCGGGCGAAGTCATCGTCCGGCAGGGGGACGCCGCGGACGCGTTCTACCTGGTGCGGCTCGGATTCGTGAAGGTCAGCGAGCGGCATCCGGGGGGGGACGTCGTGCTTGCGTACCTCGGCCGCGGCACGTTCTTCGGCGAGATGGGTCTGCTGGGCGGCGGGGTCCGCACCGCCACGTGCACGGCGCTCGACCACGTGGACGTCGTCAAGATCGCCGGGGAAGACTTCCACCTGATGCTGTCGCGCTTTCCGGCGATCCGCGAGGGGCTCCGCTCCGTCGCGACGGAGGTGGCGGATTGGTGCCGGAAGCGCCGGGTCGCCAAGTGCAACGTGGCGATCGCCGACTTCGGATCCCTGTCGGTATTCGGCCTGTTTTCGTGGCTGATCCCGGCATTCTTTCTCGGCTTGCCCGGGCTCCTGGTCATCATCGTGGTAGGGGCGCAGCTCCTCGGTGGCGCGGCGTTCATACCGATAACCCGTCGCATCCTTGGCGGCTTCGGTATTAGTCGGCGCCGGGATGAAGGAAGAGGAC
>JANOJK010000352.1:0-4037 GCA_031408165.1 Acidobacteriota bacterium
TGGAGCACCTCCGCCGGTGCCTTGTCGACGCGCGGGGGGGCCGCGAGGCGCGCCTTCGCGCCGGCTTCGTCGAGGACGTCGATGGCGCTGTCGGGCAGGCGGTAGTCGCGCAGGTGTCTCGACGCCAGCTTTGCCGCCGCTTCGAGCGCATCATCCGAATAGCGCACGCGGTGGTGCCCTTCGTAGCGCGAGCGGAGACCCTGCAGGATCCTGACGGCTTCCTGGATGCTCGGCTCGTCGATCGTGACCTTCTGCAGGCGGCGTGCGAGCGCCCGGTCCTTCTCGATGTGCTTGTAGTCTTCGTGCGTCGTCGATCCCACCAGTCGCAGCTCGCCCGTCGTGAGGATCGGCTTGATCAGCGTGGCGAGATCCATCGTGCCCCCCGTCGTCGCCCCGGCGCCGACGGTGGAGTGGATCTCGTCGATGAAGAGGATCGGCATGGTGCGCTTGCTGAGGGCGGTGATGACCGCCTTGAAGCGCTCCTCGAAGTCGCCGCGGAAGCGGGTGCCGGCGAGCAGCGCCGCGGTGTCGAGCGAGAAGACCTCGGCCCCCTGGAGGACTTCGGGGACGTCATCCTGCAGCAGCCGCGTGGCGAGCCCTTCGGCGAGCGCGGTCTTGCCGACGCCGGCATCGCCGACGAAGACCGGGTTGTTCTTGCGCCGGCGGCACAGGATCTCGAGCGTGCGCTGAAGCTCCGCCTGGCGGCCGATCAGCGGATCGAGCGCCCCCTCCTTCGCGCGGGCGGTGAGGTTCATGGCGTATGCCCCGAGCGGATCGCGGGCGGTCGAGCCGCCGCGCTCCCCACCGCCGGCGTCGGCGTCGCCCGGCGCCGAGTCCGCGTCGGACGCGCTGCCCGACGAGGAGGGGGGCACCTTGCTGATGCCGTGCGTGATGTATTCGAGCACGTCGAGCCGGGAGACGCCCTGCGCCGCCAGCAGTTGTGCCGCGTAGGACTTCGACTGCTGGAGGGTGGCCGCGAGGACGTCGCCGGACTGGACTTCCTGGCGCCCCGCGCTCTGCACGTGCAGCACCGCGGTCTGCAGCACGCGGCGGAACGCCATCGTCTGATCGGGCTCCTTCTGCTGGCCCTTCTGGAAGTGCTCGATGTGCTCGTCGAGGTACTTGTCGAGATCGCGGCGGAGCTGGGGCAGGTCCGCGCCGCAGGCGGCGAGGATTCGCTCGCCGTCGGGATCGTGCGCGAGCGCGTAGAGCAGGTGCTCCAGCGTCAGGTGCGTATGGTGCCGGGCTGCCGCCTCGCGGTAGGCCACGGTGAGAATCACCTCGAGCGAGGGACTGAACATGCTCTATTCGGGTTCCATTGACGCCCGCAGCGGGAAGCCGTTGCTGCGCGCGAGATCGACGACGGCCGCCACCTTGGTTTCCGCGACTTCGAAGGGGTACACGCCACAGAGCCCCTGGCCCTGGTTGTGGACCGCCATCATGATGCGATAGGCCTCGGCCGGGGCCTTGTTGAAGACGGTCTCGAGAATCTCGACCACGAAATCCATCGTGGTGTAGTCGTCGTTGAGCAGCAGGACCTTGAACAGCTCAGGTTTCTTCGTCTCCTGCTTCGTGCGCTCGAGGATCTCGCCGCCTGTCTGGCGCTCGGTTCCGGCCATGGCTGCCTCTCCATTGTAACAAGCCTGAGAGGGCGTTGGCGCGAAGGCACAAAGGTCAAATCGGGTCTGGGTGTCTTGGTGACGAGGTCGTGGCCCGTGCGCCTGTGGACGATTTCGCGCGCGTGATCCGGGGCTGTCAGCGGTCAGGAATCTTCGTCGGCGCGTGCAGGGAAACCCCGCGGCGCTTCACCGAGACGCTGAGCTTATCCGAGGGCTTGACACCCTCCGGCAGCGAGTACTCGATCAGGTACTGGGTCTTCAGCGCGTCGGCGAGCTGCTGCAAGCCGCTCACGACGCCGGCGGCCGCGACGATTTCCTCGCGCCGGCCCCCGGACTGCTTCGGCCCGTCGCCCAGCACCTCGCTCAGGTTCATGTTCTCTTCCATGAGCCCCGCCGCCGTGGTCGGATTGGACTGGGACCGCAGCGTCGAGTTCACCACTGTGATGACGTGCAGCGAGGCGCCGCTCTGGCGCAGGTTGTCGAGCACGTGATGGGCCGGCAGCGTGCTGTGCTCCACGCCGCCGACCGTCAGCGCCACGATCACCGGGCGCGGGGCCTTCCGCCGCTCCAGCTCCTTCGCCGTCTCGGAGATGCCGTCGAGCAGCTGCCCGCCGTCGTTGGTCGCGGGGCGCGCGTTGAGCTTGCCGATCGCTTCGCTGAGCGACTGGCCGCTCGTGGTGTAGTCGACCAGCCTCAGCATCTGCCCCGTCACGGTGCTGACCGCGAACTCCGCGCGCCCGAGGAGCGACTCGATGAACTTGCCGACGGCGTAGCGGAAGATGCCGGTGCCGTTGTCATCGACGAGAACCGCAATCTGGATGAGGCCGGTGGCCGGCGCCACCGTGACGATCTCCCGCGCCTTGCCGCCCTCCTTGATCGCAAAATCGGCGGCCGTGAGATCGGTGACCGGCGCCCCCTTGGCGCCGGACGCGGTGACGTAGACGCGCCTGGTCTGCGGTTCCACGGCCGCACCCGCGCTCGCGGCCAGGGAGGCGAGCAGGACGAGCGACGCGCAGACGCGGGTCATCGTCTTCCCGGTCCTCCCGGCGCGATCTGGCGGATGCAGATGTGACGGACGGCCAACGCCGGCATGACGGTGAATCGCATGGGGGTCTCCTCGCCGGTCTATTCTTAGTCTAGGCAACCGGAACGGGCGACGCGAGTGCCGCCATGACTTCCTTGAACAGGTACTTGGCCCCTTCGATGCCGTTCAGGGGGCCGGCCTCGTACTCCAGCGCGAACGTGCCCTTGAACCCGCTGGCGAGCATGATCCTCGTGGATCGCTGCACGTCGTTTTTGTCGCCCCAGCGGTCCCAGTATTTCGCGTGCACATTCGTGTGCGCATACGGCGCCAGGGCCTTGAGGCCGTTGAACAGCATGTACTCATGCTCCCAGTTGCAGAAGTCCGGCGACGCTTCGCAATACGGATGATTGATCGTGTCCAGCATGATGCGGATGTTCATCGGGTCGGCGGCGAGCCCCCAGTGGTTCTCGAACGTGACCTTGATGCCGAGGTTGCCGCCGTGGTCGGCCATCTCCTTGTACGACTCGATCGCCTTCTCGAGGAGCGGGATGATATCCAGATTGCGGGGATAGCCGTCGCTGGACCGCGGGATGGCGTTGGGCCTCACGCCGGGCCCAAGCGCCGACGTGGAGTTCATGCGCACCGATTTGGCGCCGAGGATCACCGCGCCATCCAGCCACTTCTTGCCGACGTCGACGCCGGCCTTCCGCAGCGCATCGTCCGCCGAGGCGAGGTCCGTCGGCGCGTTGTTCGAGATGTGCTGGCACTTCACCCCGGCCGCCGCCTGCGTCGCGGCCATCTTCTCCAGCCACTTCCGCCCCGACGGACTCGAGGGATCGAAGTTGCCGCGCCCGCCATTCGGGCGCTGCACGAACATGCTGTCGTCGGTCACGTCGCCGAACAGCCCCGAGAAGATGTCCATGTGGGTCACGCCGGGGAACGTGTCCTTGGTGAACTGCGGGAAGTCCAGCATGGTGATCTCGCCGTACTTCTCCTTCAACGCCTGGGACGCGGGATTTCCGGCGTTCCGGGTCTTGAAGATCGAACGGATCGGCCACGAACACGAGGCGATCCGGTACAGGCGATCCTTCTCCGACATCACCGGCGGATGCGGCCCGTCGCCCGACTGCGCTCCGCGAAGATCCGCGGTCGCGCCGAGCGGCGCGTCGGCGAGACAGGCGGAGAGGCCGGCGGCCGCGGTTTTCAGAAAGTCACGTCTATCAAAAGGCATGGGGTGTATTCTGCACCCTTTCAACCTGTCGTCAACGAGATCCCGTGGGAGAATGCGCCGGTGCGCAAGGGGATCCTGATCGTGGCCGTCATCGCGCTCGGCGCGATGGCGTTCGGGCTGCGATGGCGGTTTCGCGCCGTCGCCCCGCCTGCTGACGTCCCGG
>JANOJK010001022.1:0-3182 GCA_031408165.1 Acidobacteriota bacterium
ATTTCCCGAAGAAGTCCGCGCGCCTACGACTACCTGTCAGCGCTGGATGTAAGGCTAGGGCTGTTGAGGTCGCAACTGAACATTCAGTATACCACGGAACCGGTGTCGCCCTCCATCACCCTTGTCCCTGGCTCGGCAGAAGGGCGCCCTGACCAAGGCCGGCGTAGAAAACAGCAGAGGTCCCGGCCCCATCCGGAGATGAGCGGCGGGTATCTTGCTATGGAAACCCAGATGGCCTCTGACACATATTCAGTCCCCGCCGCTGGCGCCCGGGCGCGTGATGGCATCCTGTCCGCGCCGGTCGGACCCGACGATCATTTCCAGGGACCGGGGGACGCGCCGGTCATGCTCGTCGAGTACGGCGACTACGAGTGCCTGCACTGCGGCCGCGCGCACGCCGTCCTCGAGGCCGTTCTTGCGGAGCTCGGTGACGAGGTCCGCTTCGTGTTCCGTCACTTCCCGCACGCGGAGGTCCATCCAAACGCAGCGTCCGCAGCGGAAGCGGCGGAATCGGTGGCGGCGCATGGCGGGAACGGCGCGTTCTGGGATGTGCACGATATGTTGTTCGAGAATCAGGACGCGCTCGAAGAAACCGATCTTCTCGGCTACGCCGAGGCTGCCGGCGTGGACCCGGTCGCGGTGGCGGACGATATGTCCAGCGGCGCGATGCGGGCGCGCGTCCGGGCGGACGTCGCGAGCGGCGTCCGAAGCGGCGTCGACGGGACGCCGGCGTTCTTCGTGAACGGGCGCCGGTTCGACGGCAACTGGAGCGATCCGGCGGCCTTCGCCGCCGTGTTGCGTGCCGCCGCGCGCGCCGGCGTGCGCTGACCCCCGGCGTCCACGCTCTACCGGCTGGCGTCGATCGCTAATCCGCTATGGTCGAGCTGCCTCGGTCGCGCTAAACTGACACATGCTCCTTGCGTTCGCGTTGGTATCGCTGATCGCGGCCCAGGCCCCGGCGCCCACGACTGCCGAGGCGTGGTCCGCGGCAGGCTGGCGGGCGATCCGTGCCGGCGCACTCGAGGAAGCGTCGGCCGGCTTCGCGCAGGCGCTGCGCCTGAACGGCTCCGACCCGCTGGCCCTGCTCGGCGCCGGAACGGCGGCCCAGATGCGGGGCCGGTCGGACGAGGCGCGGCTGCACCTGGCGAACGCACTGCGGGTGCAGCCGACGCTCACCGCGGCGTCGCTGCTGCTCGGGGAGATCCTCTATCGCGAGGCGGATCTGCGGGGGGCGATCGGGGTCTTCGAGCAGGCGCTCGCGCGCGCGCCGGGCGACGCGCGCCTCACGGCCCGGCTCGACACGTGGCGGCGCGAGGCGGCCGTGCAGGACACGTTCTCGACGAGGGTCGCGACGCACTTCACGATCCTGTTCGAGGGCCCGCAGGACCAGCCGCTCGGAGCGCGCGTGTCCGAGATGCTCGAGGCGATCTACTGGCAGACCGGCAGCGCCCTCGGCGCGTACCCCGCGAACATCCTGACGGTGGTGCTCTACTCGCGGGAGCAGTTCCGCGACATCACGCAATCGCCGTCATGGGCGGGGGGCCTGTACGACGGTCGCATCCGGATCCCGGTCGCCGGCCGCATCGACGACAAGGATCTGCGGCGCGTGCTGACGCACGAGTTCACGCACGCGGTCGTGCGCAGCCTCGCGCCCCGCGGCGTGCCGCAGTGGCTGAACGAGGGGCTGGCGGTGCTGATGGAACGTGGCGGCGCGGGCGCCGCGGCGATCCCTGACGGGCCCGCCCCTCCGCTCGCGCGACTCGAAGGGTCCTTCGCCGCGCTCTCGCCCGACGAGGCGCGCACCGCGTATGCGACGAGCGCGTCCGCCACGCAGGCGCTGCTCGACCGGGCCGGCCCGATGGTCATCTACAACCTGCTGACGAACCTCGGCAACGGGCTCACGTTCGACGAGGCCTTCGAGCGCGCGGCGCTGATGCCCTACCGCGAATTCCAGCAGACGTGGCGGTGACAGTTGACGGTTCGCGGTTCACTGTAAACCGTCAACCGCTACCCCGTCGTAGCCGGGAAAATGCGCCCGCAGCGACGGCAGCCAGTCGGCGCCCAGCACGAGCAGGGCGGTCGAGAGCGCGTCGCATTCGAGCGAGCCTGGTCCGGTGACGAGCGCCGATGACGCCGCGTCGGTGGGCCATCCCATGCGCGGATCGATGACGTGGCCATAGACATGGCCTTCGCTGGTGAATGCCTTGCCGTGTACCGCGGAGACCGACAGCGCGCCGTCGCAGAGCGGGACGCTCCGGCCGCTGCCGGCGGAGGCCGCCCAGGGAACCGTCCACGCCGCGCGGTCGGGCGGCGCGCCGATCGCGTGGACGCTGCTCGTGCCACCGTGCAGCAGCGCGCTCGTCACGCCCTGATCGCGCAGCGATCGTGCGGCGACGTCGATCGCATAGCCCTTCCCCGCCGCGCCGAGATCGAGGCTCATCCCGGACCGCCCGAAGCGGACGGTCGACGCGCGGGCGTCGAGGTGCAGGTGCTGGTAGCCGACGCGCGCCCGCGCGTCGGCGATGAGCCCGGAGGACGGCACCGGATGGGGCGCGCCGCCCGACGCGCCGGCAAAATTCCACACCCGCATGAGCGGCCCGACCGTGATGTCGAAGGCGCCGCCGGTCGCATCGGAGAGCGCCACGCACCGGCCGAGCAGCGCGAACAGCCGCGGTTCGACCTTTACCGCGCGCTCGCCCGCATTCGCGTTGATCCACGAGATGTCGCTGGCCGCCCGGTAGGCGCTGAGACGCACCTCCTGGCGGCCGATTTCCGCGAGCGCCTCCTCGCCGATGGCGCGGAGGCGCCCCGGGTCGTCGCCGCCGGGTCCATCTCCCGGCGGCAGCACCAGCTCGAACCGCGTCGCCATCGCGTCGAGCCCGAGGCAGACGTTTTCCGCCGCCGCCAGCGCGGGCGTCAAACGATCATCTCGCGCTTCCGCTCGTCGAACCGTTCGTCTTTGTCTTCAGACATCGATCGTTCTCCTCGGTGCGGTTCCTCTGGAATCCGGGCCCTCCGCGCGCTCCGCAGCCCTGCCGCATTCGCGGGCAGAACCGCGACCGTCGGCGCGGAGACTGCGCGAACGCGAAGGCCCCGGCGGCTCAGCCGCAGCGCCAGCGTGAACGCCGAATCCAGAGTGCTCGCGGCAGGTCGAGCAAGAAGCGCTCCCCGCCGCGAATGAC
>JANOJK010000363.1:0-2556 GCA_031408165.1 Acidobacteriota bacterium
AGGAGCTTCCGACGGTTGCCGACGGTTTCGGGCTCGACATGCTCGTAGGTCGCGGGGTCCTTCACGATCGCCGAGGCATGGATACCCGCCTTGGTGGCGAAGGCGCTCTCGCCGACATAGGGCGCGTGGCGGTTCGGCGCGCGATTGAGCCGCTCGTCGAGCTCGTGCGAGACATGGGCGAGCTTTTTCAGGCTTTCGTCCGATACGCCGATCTCAAAGCGCTCGGAAAATTCCGGCTTGAGCTTCAGCGTCGGGATGATCGAGACAAGATTGGCGTTGCCGCAGCGCTCGCCGTTCGGGCGGCACTCATGGGGCGGCACAAGTCCGTGTTGGCGCGCCCGAACGGTGGTCCGCTGATACGGGGGGCGTCGGGGGCGTCAGCCCTGGTCTCAGGGAAGATTTCCGCGCCAGGCTCATCAGCGTGTCCCGGCCGATCAGCCCACCAGAGGATTTGGCGTCGCAGGACGGCACTATCGCTTGCGCCTCGAAAGGCGAACACGACCAAAGCCGGCAGTGGCAGCTGGACCGTGAGCAGGAAATGGATTGCTGAAACGAACCGTTACATATATGAACAATGAGTCATGAAAAAAGTCAGCGGGCACCCTTCTCGACCTTGGCCATCAGCGAGGCAAGTTGCCGGCGTTCGGCACCCGACAGCTCGCTGAGCAGCACCCGCTCGGCCTGTTGCCGGATGCGGGTGCCGGCGTCGCAGGCCGTGCGGCCCGCGGCGGTCATCACGGCCAGCCGCGAGCGGCGGTCGTGCGGGTCGGCAGTGCGACTCACCAGACCATCGGCCTCGAGCCGGTCGACGAGCTGCGTGATGTTCGATTTCCCGCAGTTCAAGCGGTCGGCCAGCTGGCTGAGGAGCAGCGATTCGCCGGCCTCCCGGAGTGCGGTCAATGCGGCGAGCTTGGCCAGCGACAAACCGGCCGCAGCCAGCTTCGACTCGACATGGCTTCCAGCCACCCCGGCGGCGTGGAGCAGCGTGGACAGTCCCGCCTGCTCCGCCCGCGCTCTATCGTTCATGTATGTATTATACAGGGCTGGGACTCACCGGTCAAGGGCCCCGTGCGACGCCTCGCCCGGCCGGGTCGAGCCCCCTGAAGCGCGCTCCTGGCGGGCATCAGTTGCCTCTCTCCAGACTTGCCCGGTCCCACCGTCCCAGCGTCGCCGCCGCCTCGTAGGTGCTTTGCAGAAATTCCAGCACCTGACCGCGCGGATCAGCGGCCTGCCGTACATCGTCGTAGAGCAGGAGGAAGTTGGAGAACTCGGCGCTGTAGAAGGCCGCCGCCGGGCGCATCGTCGCCTCCTTGAATCCCGGGGGTTCAGGCGCGGCGTACGAGTAAAAGGCGGGGCCGGTCAGGCTTCCGCCGCCGAACCACAGCCCGCAGCTGCTCACCTCATGCGAGTAGCCCTCGCGAGTGATCCGATCGGCGCCCTCGCGCTCGGGCGCCCGACGGCCGGAAAAGCGGGTGACGGCGATGTCGAAACCGCCCCAGAAGAAGTGCACCGGACTCGCTTTGCCGATGAAGCGGCCCCGGAACTCCTTCAGGATCTCGTCCGTCGTGAGTAGAACCCGCCAGGCGCGATGCGCGTACGCCGCGTCGTACGAGGCATGCGTCGTATCTTCCTCAAAGGGAATCGCGTCCGGGACTTCTGAAGGCATGGTCGAGATGTCGACGTCGATGGCAAGGCGGTGAAGCGATGCCATCACCTCGCGATAGAAATCGGCGACCGACCGGGGCCGCAGCGCGATTCGCTCGGAGCGCCCGTCGCTCGACTGGACGATGAGCACGTGATCGATGAAGTCGAATGTGGCATCGAAGTCGCGACCACCGAACGGCATGGGCGTGGTCGTCAGCCCGCGCGAGGTCAGATAGAAGGGCACCTGCCACCAGTGGTTGAGGTGCGGCGCAAGTTTCAGCCTGATTTTCCCGACGACCTGCGTCCACATGTGGAGTGTGTCGCGTGTATCCTTCCACTCCGCCAGCGGCAACGAGGGCCAACCGTTCGACTCGACAGGCATCTCAGCTCCATTCGATCAATGTTCGGGACGCGCTACTTGCTCCAGGGTGGCGTGACCTTGTTCGAGCGCGCGTAGGCGATCAACTGGCCCAGGTGTTCGTGGAGGTGCGTGGCGGTCGAGATCCAGAGCCCTCTTGCGGTGCTCTTCTGTCCGAACATGTCGATGGCGGTGTTGAGCTGCGCATCGGTCGTGGCGTTCATCGAGTTGCGCAGGAACGCGAAGGACTTCTCCAGCTCGGCGATCACCGCGGCCTTGTTCATCGGCCGCTTCTCGAACGCGACCGCCGTCTTGAACTCCTTGGTGATGCCGGTCTCCTTCGGCGCCGGCATGTCCAGCAGCGCCGGGAGGAAGTAGTTGTCAGACGCGACGTGCTGGAACACCTCGCCCGTCGAGCGCACGCCCGGCCCCGGTCTCCAGGCGTAGGCTGACTCCGGCATCGCGTTCGCGAGCGCCATGACCTTCTTTTCGACGTCGGCGGTGTCCTTCAGTAAGTCGCCCATGACCCCCTCGCGCGTCTGAGCCGTGAGCGG
>JANOJK010001033.1:0-1548 GCA_031408165.1 Acidobacteriota bacterium
TCCCTCGCCGACGGCTCGGGCGACCCGCTCGCGAGCTTCCTGCTCGGCATGCCTGCGCTTGCGCAGCGCCAGGCCGGCACGCCGTCCATGAACATGCGCCAGACGACCTACGACGCGTTCATCCAGGACGACTGGCGCATCGCACCGTCGTTGACGCTCAACGCGGGCCTGCGCTACGAGCTGCAGACACCGCTTCGCGACATCAACAAAATCCTCACCAACCTCGATTTCAGCAGGGGCGCTCCGGTCGCCTTCGTCGGCGGACAGAACGGCTATCCCGCGGGACTCGCGTACGCGGACAGGAACAACTTCGCGCCCCGTGTGGGCTTCGCGTGGGCCCCGCACACCGGAAAGCACGTCATTCGCGCAGGTGCGGGGATCTTCTACGCGTATCCGGACATGAACCTGTGGTGCAATCAGGTCCATAACGTTCCGCTCGTGTTTCCGGAAATCCAGACCAACAACGCCGCGACGCCGGCGATCAATACCTTCGGGTTCGCGCCGCCGGTGCTGGGACGCACCCTCGTCGGCTTCACGGCCATCGACACGCACCTGCAGATTCCGCGCATCGAACAGGCGAGCGTCAGCTTCGAACGGCAACTCGGGTCGACCACCATGATGCAGGTCGGCTATCTGGGCGCGTGGGGCTCGAGCCTCGATCGGTCGCGCCTCGTGAACAACGCGCAGCCTGGACCCGGGGGGGTCCAGCCGCGGCGGCCGTACCAGACGATCTCGTTCGTGCCCAACACGGATCTCGGGCCACTGCCTGCGGATGTGACCGTCCAGAGCCTCACCTTTCCTGTCGGCCCGATCAACCTGCTCGAAAGCACCGGGAGGTCGTCGTACAACTCGTTCTGGATTCTGGGGAAGCGCGCGTTCTCGAGAGGGCTGAGCTTCCTTGCCAGCTACACCTACGCGGACAGCATGACGGACGCGCCGACGTTCCGCTCCCCGGCGAATGAGGCCGAAGTGCCCCAGAACAGCTTCGACCCTCGTGCCGATTGGGGCCCGTCAGGATGCGACATCCGACATCGCTTCGTCAGCAGCGTGATCTACAAGGTGCCGGTCTCGGCCCAGGGCGGCGACAGCCCCGGCGGACGGATCGCGCACGCCCTCTTCGGCGGCTGGCAGGCGTCGCTAATCTACCAGTGGCAGAGCGGTTTTCCGTTCACGATCAGCGTCTTCGGCGACACGGCAAACGCCGGCGCGCTGCTCAACGTCAACCCCATTCGCGCGAATGCCGTCCCCGGCGTATCGCCCGAGCTGCCGGCGGATCAACGGGGCGCGGACATGTGGTTCAATACCGCGGCGTTCACCACGCCGGCCCCGTTCACGTTCGGCACCGCGACCCGCAACAGCGTGTGGGGGCCGGGTCTGAGCAAGGCCGATCTGGCGCTGGATCGCGCGATCCCACTGGGCGCCGTGCAGTTCCATTTCCGCGTCGAGGCGTTCAACCTCTTGAACACGGTGAACTACGGCACTCCGAACCGGTTCGTGAACACGCCGCAGTTCGGCACGATTACCGAAGCCGCAACGGCGGCCCGCCAG
>JANOJK010001060.1:0-2206 GCA_031408165.1 Acidobacteriota bacterium
CCTGGATCGCCCACTCTTCCGGAAAGTACCAGAAGGCGTCGGCATATCGCTGGTAGCTGTCCGGCGTGTAGCCGCTGTAGCCGTTCATCAGCGGGCGCCAGTGGGCCGTCGACGCGAGCACGTAGCCGGCGTTCTGGAAAACCGCCCATCGCGGAAAGAACGGCTGCTCGGCAAGGACGACCGGGCCCGGCTCGGTCGCGAGCAGCCGGTAGATACCGGGGATGCCGTCGAACCGCCTGTAGGCGAACGGCGCGCGCAGCGACTCCAGGTTCACGAGCACGATCAGGAGGATGGCGACCCACCGCCGTCTCGGCGGAACGGCCGCCGCCAGCCCGAGACCGGCGAGCACTGCGATCGCGAGCAGGAACAGGTTTCCGAAACGCGCGGCCGCGCGAAGCCCCTGCATCGGCGGAAAGATGCTGAACACCCAGCCGTACACCGGCGTGGCCGTTCCGAGCGAGAGCACGACCCCGACGGCGCCGATCGCGACGAGCATGGCGACGCGGGCGCGGAGCGGGTCGCCCGCGGGCGGACGCCGCCGGAACGCGAGGACGATCGCGGCGGCCGCGAGCCCGAGGACGACGAAGCCCGGAAAGAAGCTGTCCACCGGGTCCTTGAAAAAGCGCCCGCTCCACGTCGAGAAGTGCACCCGCCCCGCGGAGGCCAGGTAACCCGCCGGCGTGGCCGAGAAGTCCTTGATGACGTCGAGGCTGCGCACCATGTGCTGCTCGCGCGCGACACGGCGATAGGGCAGGTAGACCGGCGCGATCGCGACGGCGGCAATCACGCCGGCAAGCGCCAGGCGCGGCAGGACCTGGCGGGCGCGCGGCACCCATTCACCGGCCCTGGTGAGGAGCGCGATCGCAATGAGGATCGCCGCGAAGACCACGAGGTAGCCGGAGCTGTAGGCCAGCACCGCCAGCCAGAGCGCCAGCGCGAGCGCGGTGCGCAGCGACCCGCCGCGTATCAGCCGATCCAGAGCCAGCAAGGCAAGTGGCAGCCCATAGATATGGATGCCCTGGATGTGCGCGAGCCGTGTGAGCGTGTGGGTGTTGAAGGCGAACAGCGATCCCGCGACCAGCCCCGCCGCGAGGCGGCCCGTCCACGACTCGACGAGCACGCAGGTGGCGAAGGCGGTCAGCGCGAACCCCAGAATCAGGATCAGGTTATAGACGAGCACCGGCGACGCGCCCGCCCAGGCGAGCGGCGCCCCCATCAGGGCGGGGACGATCAGCGGCTCCGAGAACGCGAGCGAGTCCTTCGCGGGGTAAAAGATATTGGCATCGAAGAGATTGAGCGGATCACGGGGCAACTGGTGCGCGACCCACGCCATGATCCACTCGTTCAGCTGCGTGTCCGCATTGTCGTTCCGCGAATAACGGCCGGGGTTGAGCGCCAGGGGCCAGGTATGCGCGACGGCCAGCAACAGACAGATCGCGAAGGCCGCGAAGCGGCGGGAACGGAACATCGGCGCGCCGATTATGCCCCAGCGCGCTGGCGAGCCTGTTGCAGTGAACTGCATTGTCAAAATCAAAGTCAAAAACTCTGGAGGCTCACATGCGTTTAGTTCTAACGGCCGCGCTGGCGGTCGGTCTCGCCGTGGCGGCGCCGTCCGCCCAATCGAACATCGCCAAGCCGGAAAAATACACCGCGTTCGCCGTGGATATCAGCAATACGGCCCCGGGCGCGAATGCGTCACGGGTGGATGTCACCATCAACCGGTGGTCGACCGACGCCGAGCGCGACGAGTTACTGTCCGTTTTGCGTGACAAAGGACAGGACGCCCTGCTCGCGGCCCTGCAGAAACTGCCGGTCGTCGGCTCGGTCAACACTCCGGGCTCGTTGAAATACGACCTCCACTTCGCGCGCCAGCGGCCCGAAGCCGAGGGGGGCCGAATGGTCTTCCTGATGACCGATCGCTACATCGGCGCGTGGGAGGCCGCGAACCGGCCGCGGACGATCGACTATCCGTTCATGCTGATCCAGTTGCAGCTGGACAAGAGCGGCAGCGGCGTCGGCAAGGCGTCCATCTACACGAAAATCACGCAGGCCCTTGACGGCACGATCGAGCTGGAGAACTTCTCGAGCCAGCCCGTCATGCTGAACCAGGTGAAGAAAGTGCAGTAGCTAGAGGTTGGAGGTTGGAGGTTGGAGGTTGGAGGTTGGAGGTTGGAGGTTGGAGGTTGGAGGTTGGAGGTTGGAGGTT
>JANOJK010001063.1:0-3464 GCA_031408165.1 Acidobacteriota bacterium
GCGGCGGGCGCCGCCGCGTTCAACCGGTCGAGCAGCGCCGCGGTATCGCCCGCCCGGAGCACCGCGCCGCCAGACGCGCGGGCGACCCGCTGCAGCGTGTCGTCGTTGAGGCGCGGATCGGTCATCTCCGGATCCACGCCCCCGACCAGCATCGTTGCCACGGGAGAACCGAGCGAGGTCTGACCCTGGCGCGCGTCGACGCTGACCCGATAGACGCCGGGCTCGGTGGCGCGGACGGCGGCGCGGAACTGCCCGGGCTGCGATGGGACGGGATCGGCGTGGACGGTTTCCACGCGGCCGGAGGGGGTCGTGATCCGCGCGTCGACGATCGCGTCCGCGCGCGGCGAGTACGCGGCGTCGCGCGCCACGACCGTCACCATGATGGCGTCTCCCGGGGCGGGCGCGGGCGGCACCGTGATCGTGACGGGCTCCGGCGCGTGCTGTGCGAGCCAGCGGGCCGACTGTCGCCAGAACCGCTCGTAGGACTGATCCGAAGCCGGCAGCATCATCCGCCAGCGCCACGACGCTTCGCCCGTGAAGACCATGGACCGCCCCTCGCCGAATCGCTGGACGGCGACGAGCGCGCGGGCGGCCCCGCCGGGTCCGCCCGTGACGGCCAGGACGGTGGCGCCGGGCCTCGCCCCCCCGAGGGGAGAGATCGCGGCGAGCGCCGGCACCGCCGCCCAGCGCTTGTCGTTCTCGGCCGGATTCCCCCCCAGCTGCATGACGGGGTGACCGTCGCCCGCGGGGGTCAGCGCCACCCGGTTGCGCGCCGGCGAAAAGGACGCCTGCACGATGCCCCCGCCCTTGTCCGTCACGTCCAGCGGCAGCACATCCTCGAGCGCCGTGTCGCGCAGCCCCTGACGCTGGAACCCCCTGGCGCCGAGCACCAGCAGCCCGCCCCCTCGCTCCCCGACGAACGCGCGCGTCATCGCGAGTTGCTGGCTCGTGAGCAGATCGGGGTCCACGTTGGCGAGGACGATGACGTCGTAGGCAAAAAGCGCCTCGCGCGTGTTGGGATAGCCGCCGAGGAGGGCGTTCGCTCTCGACTGGGCGGCCTGCACGTAGAAGGTCTCGGCGCCGGAATCGTCCCGCCCCTTCCGGGCGACGGAATCGACTTCGAGCCCGCGGTCCCCGGCCCAGGCGCGGCGCAGGAAGCTGTGCTCGAAGCCCGGGGCTCCCTGCACGAGCAACACGCGGCGGGCCCGTCCGGCGGCCGGTACCAGGGCGCTCCGCGCGTTGTTGTCGGCGGCCAGCTCGTCGCCCGCCGCGGGGATCTCGACGGTGTAGACGGTGGGGACGTCGCGGTTCGGCGAGACGTGGAAGGTGTCGCTGACGGGCGCCCCGTCGACGGCCGGCTTGACGCGGCGCAGATCGATCGGGCGGCCGTTCTCGAGGAGCCGCAGCTCGATCGCGGCCCCGCCGTAACCATGCGCCACCGCAGACACCGCGAGGTCCACCGACGCGTCGCTCAGCACCGACTCCGCGGCGGTCACGCTGATGACCTCGCGGTCCCGCGGCGAGGATCGCGGGCCGATGCCGATTGCGTACACCGGCGGACCGTTCGAGGCGGCCCCGGCCGCATCGACGCTGCCGTTGTCGCCGCCGTCGGTGATGAGGACGATGCCGGCGACCGCCCGGCCGCGATAGCGATCGCGAACGGCTTGCAGCGCGGCGCCGAGGCTCGTGCGCCGGTCCGTCGCCGCGAGCGTGGAGGCGTCCGCCGCCGACACGCGATCGCCGAACCGCAGGACCTCCGCGTGGAAGCGGGGCGAGATCGCGGGCCGCAAATCGTGCTCGACGAGCGCGCGCGCGCGGTCGATGCGCCGGCCGCCTTCGCCGTCCGCCAGCCCCATGCTGCGCGACGTATCGACGAGGATGGGGACGATGGCGTCGGTGGCACTGGCGCCGGTAGCGCGGACCATCGGGCGCATCAGGCAGAAGACGAGCCACACCAGCGTGGCGAGACGGAGAACCGACAGCACCCGCCGCCGAGGCGCCGCAATCGGGACGTGCCGATACGCCAGCCACGCCACGAGAATGGCGGCGGCGACGACGGCCAGGACGGCCCACGGCGGAAGCGGGTTGCCGAACGTCATTTCCTGATGGTTGCGATCGACTCGAAGTACCTGGAGACGCGCGCGCGATACGTGTCGGGGACGCGCTCGCTGCCACCGGCGCGAAGCCTGTCCTTCGCAATGGCGTTCGACAGGCGGCCGGCGATCGCCGCTTCGGTCCGTTCGAGTGTTTTCGCGACGTCACCCGCGAGCGACTGCCACGCGGCGTAGTCCTGCTTGAAGGCCTCGGTGCCTGGCGCCGAGCGGCTCCACTCGTGCTCCTCCGGGGTCGTCGTCTTTCCGCCCGACTCCAGCGTGCCGCGCTGGATGCGATCCATGAGCTCGCGGGTGCGCTGGAGCTCTTTGTTGTATTCCTGCTGGAGGCGAGCCAGGTCGCCGCTGCCCTGGCCGTCCCCCTGCGAACCTCGCTGCCCCTGCCGGCCTTCCGGCCCGCTGCGGCCGGCGCGCCCCGGCGTGTCGCCGCGCCCGGCCTGTGCCGCGTCGCGGATCTGCTGCTCGACTCGGGCGAGCCGCTCCCGCGCCTCGCGAAGCTCGTCGAGCTGGTCGGCGATCGCCGCCGTGTCCCCCTTCGCGCCACCGGCGTCGGCGCCGTTCATCCTGCGCGCGACCTTGTCGAGCGCCTCCGCGATCTGCTGTTCCGCCGGCGCAGTCCGGCCGCCTTTCGCGTCGCGCAGCCCCTGCGCGCCGGCCCGCATCTTCTGTCCGATCTGGTTTGCGGCGAGATCGCGCGCAGCCTCCGCGGCGGCCGAGGCTCCCTTCGGGTCCGTCCTGGGATCCGCTTTCTGCTCTGCGCCGAGGCGCCCGGCCGCCTGTTGCAACGCGTCAACGCGGTCGGCGAGCTGTTCCTTGTCACCCGCGAGCCGGCGCCGCGCATCCGCCGCGCCGCCCCCCTCGCGATCGAGCCGCTCGGCCTCGCCCGCGACGCGGCGCTGGGCCTCCGCGATCTGCTGCGACTCGAGCTGGAGATCGCCGAGCGCCCGCCGCCTGGCATCGGGCGATCCTTGCTGCATCTGGGATTCCGCCTTGCGCAGCTGCTTCGCCGCCTCCTCGCCCTTCGCCGCGGCTCCCGCGGCATCGTCCTGCTTGCCTTGCGAGGCGGCGTCGCGCATCTGCTGCGCGGCGTCGCGCATCGAGCCCTGCGCGCCCTGCGAACCTTTTGACCCCTGAGCGCTCTGAGCACCCTGTTGTTGCTGTGCCATCTGCCTGGCCGCCTCCTCGGCCTGGCGGCGCAGCTCCTCCTGATCGCGCGTGAGCTTCTCGAGCTGCCGCTTCATCTCTTCCGCCGACAACCCGCCCTGCGCGAGCTCCCGCTGCTGCTTGTTCAGCTCCTCCTGCCGGCGCGCCAGATCCTTGATCCGGTCGAGCGCGCTGTCGGTCTTCGGCGCC
>JANOJK010001123.1:0-3546 GCA_031408165.1 Acidobacteriota bacterium
CGCCGGCGCGCTCCGTTCGCGTGGCTCACTCGCGGCCGCTCGTTCGCTGACGCCGGTCAGCAGCGTCCCGGTTTGTGAGATACGTCCTAGCTAGTGTCCCAGCAGCGCGCGGGCCACCGGCGGGGGTTGTCACCCCGCACCTGCCACGATCCCATCACCAGGATCACAAAGATCACGAAGGCCACCAGGTCGTTGGCGAACCGTCGCTTTCGCCGCGCGTTCCGGGGTTCTCAGGTCCGGCCGAACTTCTTCGCGAGCGCGCGGACGAAAGCGGCACGCTCGCGCGCGGCCGGCGCCTTCGCCAGGTCGTCGACCAGCCACCGCAGCCGCCAGGTCCAGTTGTCGTCGTTGATCAGGGCGGGCGTGTTGATACGCTCCTTCCACCCGAACACGTCCTGGATCGGCAGCAGCACGATATCGGAGCCGGCGGCGTAGAGCAGCTGCAGGATGGCATCGCGCGTCGTGTCGTTGAACGGCGCCCCGGGATCGGGGTCCGGCGGTCCATCGTGATCGACCGCGACGAGCGCCTTGCGTTCGTCCATCGGCGCCTCGTCCCACCACTCCGCCGTCGGCTCGGTGTCGTGCGTGCCGCTCGTGGCGACGCTGCACGCCGGATACGTCCGCGGATCCTTGAACGGCTGCCCTTTCACGTTCCACTCGCGCTCCCAGCGGAGGACCTTGTAGCCGGGAATCCCGAGACGCTTCAGGGTTTCGCGCACGAACGCGGGGATGACCCCCAGATCCTCGGCGATGATCCTCGAGCCCGGTGCGCCGAGGACGTTCAGGATCGCTTCCCCCTGGACGATCTGGCCCGCCTCGTCGGGGGGCACGAACGAGGCCTTGCCGCCGGCCTCGCGGACGTAGGTGCGGAAGAAGCCGACGAGGTGATCGACCCGGTAGCCGTCGTAGAGCTCGGCGCTCCGCCGCGCGCGGGCGCCGAGCCATTGATACCCGTGCGCCGCGATCCGCGGCCAGCGATACGCCGGGAATCCCCAGTCCTGCCCCGTCACCGAGAAGGCGTCCGGCGGCGCGCCGACGGAGGCATCGAGCCGGAACTCCCCCTGCCGGGACCAGACGTCCGCGCTGTCGCCGCTCACCATGAACGGGAAATCGCCGAACACCCCCACGTCGCACGCCTCCCTCACCTGGCGCCACTGGTTGGCGGCGAGCCACTGCAGGTACGCATGGAACAGGACCTCCGTCGCCAGCTCCTTACGCGCGGTTTCGAGCGCGGCGGGTTCACGGTCGCGGAGCGGCGCGTCCCAGTCCTGCCACGACCGTCCCTCGGCCCGGGCGTGCAGCGCGCGGAAGAGCGCGTAGTCGTCGATCCACCACTGGGCGTTGGCGATGAAGGCCTTCAGCCGGAGCGCGCGGTTCGTGTCCCGCGCCCAGTCGTGCTCGCGGAAATGATCGAAACCGGCACGAAGCGCGAAGAGCTTGACGGTTCGGACGGCGGTGTAATCGATCGACGCCGAGGCGCGGGCTTTCTGCAGCAGCGCGCGCCCGGCCGGCGGCAGGAGGTCCTCGCCGCCCAGCGTGGCGATGTCGGGCACGGCCGCGGTGGACAGGAAGATCGGATCGATCGCCATCGCGCTCATCGCGGAATAGGGGGAGTTCTGCCCCTCCGCCATCTCGTTGATGGGCAGCAGCTGCACGAACGAGAAGCCCGCGTCCGCCATCCATGCGCCGAGGCGCGGCAGGTCGCCGATCTCCCCGATGCCCCAGCTCTCGCGCGAGGGCAGGGAGAACAGGGGCACGAGCAGCCCGGCGTGGCGGCCGTGAAAGAAGTCACGCGGCATCGATACGATCCTGCACCAAGTGCACGCCGCGCGCGAACGCGCCGGGCTCGACCAGGAGGCTGACGACCAGAAAGGCTTCGTGCGGCAGGTCGAAGAAGTAGCCGGGGTGCACGGCGACCGCGTCGCGCTCCAGGAGCTCGACGACCAGGCGTTCTTCCGGCCGGGTGGCCGGCACACGGATGACTGCCGACCAGCCGCCGTCGGCCGCCAGCACGGTGGCCCCTCCGGCGCCTGTCACGATCGCGCGCAGGGCGCGATCGTTGACGCGGAGGCGCTCGAGGATGCGCTGCCGCACCGAAGCGCCGCGCTCGAGGAGCGAGCGCGCAGCCACCTGCACCGGGGTCGACACCGAGAGGTAGGTGTCGCAAATCAGTTCGAGCCGGTCGAGCGCCTCCGCCACGAGATCCGCGGGTCCGTCGAGCGCGATCCATCCGAGCTTCACCTGGGGAAGGCCGATGCTCTTCGACAGCCCGCCAAGGCGGCAGAGCAGGCAGGGCGGCGTCGCGAAGGCCGGCGGCTCGTCGAACGGCCGGGTCAGCGGGTAGTCCGCAAACACTTCGTCGAGGATCAGCGCCGCACGGCGCTCCGCGCAGCGGGTCGCCAGCCCGTCCGCTTCCGCGTCGCGGATGACGCTTCCGGTCGGATTATTCGGGCTGACCGCCAGTACGGCGCGGGTGTCCGGCGTCCACGCCTCGTCGACCTCGTCGAAATCCGTGGTCCACACACCGTGGTACTCGAGCCCGTAGCGGTGCTGGACGACACCGTCGAGTCGCGTGAGGTGATCGAACAGGGGATAGCTCGGGACCGGCGTCAGCACGGCGGAACGGCCGGGGTCGCAGAACAGCTTGAACAGGATCGAGTACGCCTCACTGGTGCTGGAGGTCAGCACGATTCGATCGGCATCGATCCGCAGGCCCCGCCGGGCGTACGTTTCCGCGATCGCGTCGCGCGCCTCGCGAAGGCCGAGCGGCGAGGGCCGGTAGGTGAGGGCCGCGGCATCGCTGAGCCCGGCGAGCAGGTCCGGCGGGTAGTCGATGCCGACGCGAGTGGGATTCGAGACGGTCAAATCGATGATCGGGCCGCGGGCCATGGCGGCGGCCAGCGCGCGCGCGAGGGCGTTCGGGCGCCGGTCATCCGGCACGCGCGTCGAGAACACGCCCATAGAGTATTTTGTAATTCGGGAATTTGGTAACTTGGTGATCGAACGTCAGTAATCGAGGTGGCCCATGGTGCGGACTGCTGTCCTGCTCGCGCTCGTCTCTCTCCAGCAACCGGTCGCGAAGACGGGACTCGACGTGCCCTACACGCAGTTCACGCTGCCCAACGGCCTCCACGTCATCCTGCACGAGGACCATACGGTGCCGTTCGTCACCGTCAACGTCTGGTATCACGTGGGATCGGCCCGCGAGAAGCCGGGGCGCACCGGCTTCGCGCACCTGTTCGAGCACCTCATGTTCATGGGCTCCGCGCACGCGAAGTACGGCGACTTCGATCAGCTGCTGGAAGCCGCGGGGGGCACCAACAACGCCTCCACGGCCGAGGACCGCACCAACTACTACATCGACGTCCCCTCGAGCGCGCTGGAGCTGGCGCTGTTTCTCGAGTCCGACCGGATGGCGTACCTGATCGACGCGATGTCGCCCAAGACCGTCGACGCGCAGCGCGACGTGGTGAAGAACGAGCGGCGTCAGAGCTACGAGAACGCCCCCTACGGCATGGCGTCGATCGAGATCGCGCAGATGCTGTA
>JANOJK010001144.1:0-5130 GCA_031408165.1 Acidobacteriota bacterium
GGGCTGTCGATCGAACGCGAGCTCCAGCAGTTGCTCTTCCAGAGCGAGGATGCCAGAGAGGGAATCGCCGCACATCTCGAAAAGCGCCCGCCGCAGTTTCGTGGACGTTGAGACGTACTATTCACAAAGACACCAAGGTACAAAGACACCAAGGTACAAGGGCACGAATCATAATTGGCTGAAGACCTTCGTGCCTTCGTGACTTTGTGCCTTCATGATCACTCGTGAGGGCCGTGACAGCATGTCAACGACAGCCATCGACCACAAGAAGCTCCTCATCAACAACGAATGGCGCGACGCCTCCGGCGGGAAGACCATGGAGGTCATCAACCCCGCGACGGAGGAGGTCATCGCCACCGTCGCGTCGGCCGACAGGAACGACGTCGACGAGGCCGTCAAGGCCGCGCGCGCCGCGTTCAACGGGCCCTGGGGCAGGATGTCCGCCCGCGAGCGCGGACGGCTCGTCAGCCGGCTCGCCGATCGGCTCATGGAGAAGGCGGACGAGGTCGCGCGCCTCGAGACGCTCCACAACGGCAAGCCGATCTTCGAGTCACGGCAGATCGAGATCCCCGCCGCCGCCGAGTGCTTCGAGTACTACGCCGGCTGGGCCGACAAGATCATGGGGGAGACGATCCCCGTCAAGGGGAACTACCTCACCTACACGCTGCGCGAACCCCTCGGCGTCGTCGCCGCGATCGTCCCCTGGAACTTCCCGCTGCTGCTGGCCGCCTGGAAGGTCGCGCCCGCGCTGGCATGCGGCAACGTCGTCATTCTCAAGCCCGCCAGCCAGACGCCGCTGACGGCGATCGCGCTTGGCGAGATCGCGGTGGAAGTCGGACTGCCGCCCGGCGTGTTGAACGTGATCACCGGCCCGGGCTCGAGCGTCGGCCAGGCCATCGTGGAGCATCCGGGCATCGACAAGATCGCCTTCACGGGTGATACGAGCACCGGCAAAGGGATCATGCGCGCCGCGGCCGACACGCTGAAGAGGATTACCCTCGAGCTCGGCGGCAAGTCGCCGAACATCATCCTGCCGGACGCCGACATCGACGCCGCGCTGCGCGGCGCGACGACGGGGATTTTCTACGGCAAGGGGGAAGTCTGCGCGGCGGGATCGCGGCTGCTCGTCGCCAAGCCGATCAAGGACGAGTTCATGGAGAAGCTGGCGGCGCGGGCGAAGAAGATGGTCGCCGGCGATCCGCTCGATCCCAAGACGCGCTACGGCGCCCTGGCCTCGAAGAAGCAGCTCGAGACCGTGCAGAAGTACGTCGACATCGCGAGGAAGGAAGGGGCGACACTCGTCGCCGGCGGCGAGCGCGCCGACATCGGGACGGGTAAGGGGTACTTCTTCCAGCCGACCGTGTTCGACCACGTCACCCCGGAGTCCACGATCTCGCGCGAGGAGATCTTCGGGCCGGTGCTCGCGGCGATCGAGTTCGCCGACCTCGACGAAGCGATCGCGCGCGCGAACGACTCGCAGTACGGCCTGGCCGCGGCCGTCTGGACGCGCGACATCAAGAAGGCGCACTACGTCGCGCGCCGGCTCCAGGCGGGGACCGTCTGGATCAACACCTACAACGTCTACGACACGGCCGCGCCGTTCGGCGGCTACAAGGCGAGCGGCTTCGGCCGCGAGATGAGCTCGCACGCGCTCGAGCACTACACCCAGGTGAAGAGTGTCTGGGTAGACCTGAACATGTGACGGTCACTGGCGCGCACATCTCCGGTCAGCCCTTCCACCTGACGCCGCCGGCCGGGGACGCGGAGGATTCTCGCCGGCGACGCGGGAAGATAGGGCGGGATGACTGACGAACTGCTGAAATGGCGCCGGGAGTTTCCCATCCTGGACACGTGCACGTACCTGGTGAGCCACTCGCTCGGGGCGATGCCCCGGAAAGCGGCGGACTACCTGCAGGAGTTCGCCGACATGTGGGCGACGCGGGGCGTGCGCGCGTGGCACGAGGGCTGGTGGGAGATCGGCCGGGAAACCGGCAACCTGCTCGCGCCGGTGCTCGGCGTCCAGACCAACACGATCTCGATGCACCAGAACGTGACGGTCACGCAGGGGATCATCGCCTCCTGCTTCACCTACACCGGGACGCGGCGGAAGATCGTCATGAGCGAGCTGGAGTTCCCATCGAACCATTATCTGTTCGAGGGGTTCCGCCGCTACGGCGCGGAGATCGTCTACGTGCCGTCCGCGGACCCCATCCGCCTCGATCTCACGCGGTTCCTCGACGCGATCGACGAGCGCACGGTGCTGGTGCCGCTGTCGCTCGTGCTGTTCAAGAGCGCCGCCATCACGGATGCGCGCGCCGTCATCGAGAAGGCCCGCCGCGTCGGCGCCCGCGTCATCCTGGACGTGTACCAGGCGGCCGGCACCGTGCCGATGAACCTCGAGGCGTGGCAGGCGGACTTCGCCGTCGGCGGCTCCGTGAAGTGGCTGTGCGGCGGACCCGGCGCCGGCTACCTCTACGTCCGCCCGGACCTCGCGGCCACGCTCACGCCGGCCCTGGTCGGCTGGGCGGCGCACGACGCGCCGTTCGAGTTCGCGACCGGGCCCGTGCGCTACGCCGGCAGCCCGGAGCGGTTCCAGAGCGGCACCCCCAACGTGCCGTCGCTGTTCGCCTGCCGCGCGGGTTACGAGATCGTCGCCGCGATCGGCGTCACCACGATCCGCGAGCGCTCCCTGATGCTGACGCGGCGGCTCATCGACGGCGCGCACGCCGCAGGCTATCGCCTGAACACCCCCACGAGCGATCACGAGCGTGGCGGGTCAGTGATCATCGATTTGCCGAACGCGTCGGTTGTCGCCGACGAATTGATCCGCCGCGGCGTCATCGTCGACTACCGGCCGGGCGCCGGCATCCGCATGGCGCCGCATTTCTATAATACGGAGGCCGAGATCGACCACGCGATGACGACGCTGCGCGAGATCGTGGAATCGTCGGCTTGACCAGGCAGAAGGCAGAAGGCAGAAGGCAGAAGGACCATTGACGCGGAAGGCGAGTGCGCTCGGTTCGTACCAATACACTGTAGCTTCCCCCTTCGGATGGAAGGATGAGCGAGTTGGCGATGGCGATCGATAGAGTCACGATCCTCGGCGCGGGGACGATGGGGCATGGGATCGCGCATGCGGCGATCGCGGCCGGTTTCACGACGCGCCTGTACGACGTCTCGGAGGCGGCGGTCGATACAGCCAGAAACGCCATCGAGCACATCGTGAAGGCAGGGGTCGAGCTCGGGAAGGTGTCGGGCGCGGACAAAGATGCGATGCTGGCCCGCCTGTCCGGCACGACCAGCCTGTCCGACGCAGTGCACGACGCCGACATGGTCATCGAGGCGGCGCCGGAGAGAATCGACCTCAAGCTCGCGTTGTTCGCCGAGATCGAGCGGCACGCCCCCGCCGCGGCGGTCATCGCGTCGAACACGTCGGCCCTGAGCATCACCGAGCTGGCCGGCTCCCTCGAGAATCCGGCCCGCGTCGCGGGGATGCACTTCTTCAATCCGGTGCACAAGATGAAGTTGATCGAGGTCGTGCGGGCCCTCGAGAGCGCGCCCGCAACGCTCGACGCGATCGTCGAGGTATCGCGCCGCATGGGGAAGCAGACCGTGCTGGTGCGCGAGTCCCCCGGCTTCATCACCACGCGCGTCAACGCCGGCATCGGCAACGAAGCGTTCTACATGCTGATGGAAGGGGTGGCCTCCGCACGGGACATCGACACGGCGCTGAAGCTCGGGCTGAACCACCCGATGGGCCCCTTCGAGCTGGTGGACCTCGTGGGGCTCGACACGCGTCTCAGCATCCTCGAGTACCTGCACCGGAGCCTCGGCGAAAAGTACCGCCCGTGCCCGCTGCTCGCGCAATACGTCAAGGCGGGCCGGCTCGGGCGAAAAGTCGGCCGCGGCGTATACGACTATTGACAAAGAGGAGGGGGGAGGTCAGGTCGTGTCGACAGGGTTTCTCCCGAACTCCTGGTCTCCTGCGAGAAGAACACATGGTCCGTGTTGAGATTTCAGAATCCATTGCCACGCTCACGATCGACCGGCCGGACGTCAAGAACGCGCTCGACCTCGAGACGGTGGAGGAGTGCCGGCGCGCGCTCGAGGCGCTGGGGGCGGACCAGGACGTCGGGGTCCTCATCATCACCGGCGGCGGGGAATCGGCGTTCGTGTCCGGCGCCGACATCAACGACATCCGCGCGCGAGGCCGCGACGAGGGGCTCGCCGCGATCAACTCGTCGCTGTTCGCCGCCGTCGACCGGTTTCCGCGCCCGACCATCGCGGCGATCAACGGCTTCGCGCTCGGCGGCGGATGCGAGCTGGCGCTCGCGTGCGACATCCGGATCGCGTCCGACACGGCGAAGTTCGGCCAGCCCGAGCTCGGCCTGGGTATCATTCCCGGCGCGGGCGGCACGCAGCGGCTGCCGCGCATCATCGGCATGGGGCGCGCAAAGCACCTGATCCTGACGGGCGAGATCATCGACGCGAAGCAGGCGCTCGAGATCGGCCTGGTGACCGCCGTCACGCCGCCCGGCCAGCTGCAGCTCCGCGCCCGCGAGATGGCGAAGAAGGTCCTCCGCCAGGGCCCGCTCGCCGCGCGCCTCGCAAAGCTCGCCCTGAACGCCTCGGCGCGCGTCGACCTCGACTCCGGCCTCCTCATCGAGACCCTCGCGCAGGCGATCTGCTACAGCTCCGAGGACAAGATCGAGGGCACGACGGCGTTTCTCGAAAAGAGAAAACCGAAGTTCACAGGGCGGTAGCAGGCCGAACGCGCCACGGCGCCTTCACGAAGCCACCAAGATCACAAAGTTCACAAACCACTCGTGGTCTTCGTGATCTTCGTGGCCATAGTGATTGGCCGTCGGCCGTTGACGAACTACTGGATGGTAATCGTACCGCGCAGCCCGGCGTTGGTGTCGTTGATATGATCGTGGAACCCGCAGCTTCCCGCGTTCGCGAAAGCGCGCGTCACCTTCGTCTGCCCCGGGCCGATGGTGCCGAGGCCGGCCTCTATGGACGGGCAGCTGCCATGCGCCGGGTGGGATCCCCTCCGGATATACCTCCATATCGGAAACCGCGGGCTGGTGGGAAGCCATGACTTCATGGACTTACTCCGACGAACCACAC
>JANOJK010001152.1:0-3960 GCA_031408165.1 Acidobacteriota bacterium
CCGGATAACCGGTCGTTCGGCTCCGCGGATCAGGCGTTCCCACGTCTGACCACGGCGCGGTTCAACCAGGCAGAAGTCACTCCGCCGGCCTTCGGGCCCCCGGCGCCGACTTCGTACGCGCAGAAGCGAGGCAACGTGTTCGACTCGCAGCCGCGCGTCATCAGCAACCTGATCGCCGACCAGACGGTCCGCAACCCCGCGGCCGTGGCTGTGTCGACGGCGGCGAATGGCGGCGTTCCCGTCACGCCCGATCCGCTCGGCACGCTCCCGATCGGGAACGTGGCGCCCGACGTCGGTCTGTCGGCGCCCTTCAACTCCATGTTCACCTTCTTCGGCCAGTTCTTCGATCACGGGCTCGACCTCGTGACCAAGGGGAACAGCGGCACGGTGTTCGTGCCCCTGAGGTCGGACGACCCGCTGTTTGTCCCGGGCGGTCCGAACTTCATGGCGCTGACGCGCGCGACCACTCGCGATTGCAGTCCCGCCACGACGCCCGGCTGCGTGCCGGACGGCAGCGGGGACAACCCCGCGACGGCGGCGGACGAAAGCGCGAACGACGTGCACGAATCGACGAACACCACGACGCCGTTCGTCGACCAGAACCAGACCTACACCTCGCACCCGTCGCACCAGGTGTTCCTGCGCGAGTACGCCCCGGGCGTCGGCGGGCCGAGGTCGACCGGCCGGATGATCGATGGCGGCGGCCTGCTCAACGGCGTTCCCGTCAAGAACATCGGCAGCTGGACCGAGGTCAAACGCCAGGCGCTGGACCTGCTGCGCATCGAGCTCACCGACACCGACGTCTTCAACGTGCCGCTGCTCGCGACCGATTCCTACGGCCGCTTCCTGCGCGGCCCCGAGGGTTTCCCGATCATGATGCTCGCCAATGGCGGCAGCAAGAGCGGCACCGCGGCCACCCCGATCACCACCGCCGACGCGGCAAAGACCGGTCACGCGTTCCTCGACGACATCGCGCATCACGCGGCGCCCGGCTCGGGCCGGCTGCCGGATGCGGACGCCGTCGTCGGCGCGCATGACGCGCCGCCAGACCCGGCGACCTACGACGACGAGCTGCTCGGCGCGCACTTCGTCACCGGTGACGGCCGCGGCAACGAGAACATCGCGCTCGCGTCGGTCCACACGGTGTTCCACGCGGAGCACAACCGGCTCCGCGACAGCATCGACGGGCTGATTCACTCCGGCGTCCTGAGCGCGGCCGAAGTGTCGGCCTGGGAGGAGGACCTGTCCCCCGTCGGCTACGACTACGGCGAGCGGCTGTTCCAGGCGGCGCGCTTCGTCACCGAGATGCAGTATCAGCATCTCGTGTTCGAGGAGTTCGCGCGCAAGATCTCGCCGGCGATCAACCCGTTCATCGCTGACGGCATCAACTTCGTGAACGGCACCAATCCGGCGATCAGTGCCGAGTTCGCGCACCAGGTGTATCGCCTCGGTCACTCGATGCTGACGGAGAAGATTGAGCGCATCAACTTCGACGGGGAGCGGAACGACATTGAACTGCTCGACGGATTCCTCAACCCGCTGGCGTTCAACGACGGAGGGTCCGTCACCGGGCCGCTGACCGCCGCGCAGGCGGCCGGCGCCGTGTTCCAGGGCATGACCCAGCAGTCGGGCAACGAGATCGACGAGTTCGTGACCGAGGCGGTGCGCAACCGGCTCCTCGGACTGCCGCTCGACCTCGCCGTGCTGAACCTGGCGCGTGGGCGAAGCGAGGGCGTCGCGTCGCTCAACGCGATCCGTCGCCAGCTGTACGTCGCCACCGGCGATAGCGCGCTCGTCCCTTATGCCAACTGGATCGACTTCCAGTTCAGCAGCAAACATCCCGAGTCGATGGTCAACTTCGTGGCCGCATACGGCACGCATCCGACCATCACCGGCGCGGCGTCTGTCGCCGACAAACGCGCGGCCGCCGACCTCATCGTCAACGGCGGCCCGGGCGAGCCGCTCGACCGCTTCGACTTCCTGTTCAGCACGGGACCGACGTGGTCGAGCCTGGCCAGCGGAGTAACGCGCACTGGCGTCGACGCCATCGACCTGTGGATGGGCGGCCTCGCCGAGAGGGTTGCGCCGTTTGGAGGCATGCTCGGCTCGACGTTCAACTACATCTTCGAGAACCAGCTCGAGAACCTGCAGAACGCGGACCGGTTCTATTACCTGGAGCGTCTCGACGGGATGAACCTGCTGTCGCAGCTCGAAGCGAATTCGTTCGCCGAGCTGATTCAGCGCAACGTGGCCATGACCGGGTCACCGGCGGACGTGTTCTCGAATCCCGGACTGACCATCAACCTGGGTGCGCAGCGGCTGCCTGGAACCTGCGGCCAGGCGAATCCGTTGACGCCCTGCCCGATCGTCGATGATCCCATCACGTCCGTCGACGAGAGAACCATTCTCTTCCGGATGCCTGATGGATCGATCCGTTACAACGGTCCGGAACACGTGAACTGGAACGGCCGCGACGACGCGAATGGCGACTTCTTCACGTCGAGTGAAGGGGACGACACCATGCGCGGCAACGGCGGCAACGACCGCATGGAAGGCGGCACCGGCAACGACCAGCACATTGGCGGCGCCGGCGACGACGTCCTCATGGACCTGTTCGGTGACGATGTCATGAAGGGCGGCCCCGGCGACGATGCCATCAGTGGCGGTGCCGGTCCGTTCGACCTGTTGCAGGGCAACGACGGCAACGACTTCATGCTCGCCGGCAACGATCTGTCGGAGTCCTTCGGCGGCATCGGCAACGACATGATCTACATGGGCAGGGGACTGAGCGAGTCGATCGGCGGTGCCGGCGATGACTGGATGGAGGGCACCGAGTCGCCCGCCAGTATCGCGATCGGCGACGACAACAACCAGTTCCAGAACGATCCGAACGGGGGGCACGACATTGTCCTCGCCGGACTGGGCGACATGGACTTCGACATGGAAGGCGGCGACGACATCATGGTCGGCAACGTCACGCCAACCCATCGGTTTGAAGGCATGCTGGGCTTCGACTGGGCCACCTACCGTGGCGAAACCATCCCGGTCGATGCCGACATGCTGATCACCGGTGCCACTGCCATCAATGCGCCGCTCAACGAAGGCCGCGACCGCTTCGACCTGCTCGAGGGTCTGTCGGGAACGAGCTTCAACGACCTGCTGCGCGGCGACAACCGTCTCGCGGCGGATCTGGTGAACGACGGGTTGACCGGCGTGGTCAACGGCCATGTCCTCAACGCGGCGGGCATCGCGCGGATCGCCGGGCTGGCCGCAATCCTGCCCAACGGCGCGACCTCGTGGGGCGACGGCAACATCATCCTGGGCGGCGAAGGCAGCGACCTGATCGAGGGTCGCGGCGGCGACGACATCCTGGATGGTGACAGGTGGCTGAACGTCCAGTTGAGCGCGCCGAATCTGTCGACGCCGAACAACCTCACCGACGTCCTGCTCTACGACGGCATGAGGGTGGCGCCGTCGGCGTGCGTGGCGGCTCCGGCATCCTGTAACGCGATCACGGGGCGCACCCTCCAGGCGTCCGTGTTCGCAACCACGAACCGGATCAATCCCGGCACCATCACGTTCGTCCGCAGCATCGTCAGGCCGGTCGTCCCGGCGGCGGACTGCGGCGTGGCGGCGCCGCTCAATTGCGACACGGCCGTGTTCTCCGGCGCCCGCGCCGAGTACACGATTACGCGTCTCGGCAACGTCGCCGCGAACGCGTTCACCGTTGCGCACAACAACGCCGGCCTCGACGGAACGGACACGGTCCGTAACTTCGAGCGTCTGCAGTTCCTCGACCAGACCGTCTCGACGACCGGGCTTGCGGGCGGCACGCCGGTGCCGAACCTCATCGGTCTGACCGACGCGCAGGCGAGGGCCGCGATCACGGGTGCGGGCCTGACGGTCGGCGCGGTCACGACGGGCAACAGCCCGACCGTGGCGGTCAGCCGCGTCATGGAG
>JANOJK010001168.1:0-2924 GCA_031408165.1 Acidobacteriota bacterium
AGCTTGGTCATCGCGCTCAGTCCGACCGGGCTCAGGCACAGCTCACCGCACGTGTGCAGGAAGTAGGTGATGGTGAGCCAGACCGGGCTCACCATCACACCCTGCTCCGCCATGCGCGCGGCCCAGATCAGAACCGCGAACCCGGCGCCGACGAGAATCAGGCCCATGGCGAACTTCGCCGGGCTCGACGGCTCCTGCTTTGCGCGCGCGAGGCGGAGCCACAGCCACGCGAAGACCGGCGCGAAGATGATCAGGAACAACGAATTGAGGGACTGGAACCAGCTGCTCGGGTAGGCCCAGCCGAAGACCGCGTTGTCCGTGTTGCGATCCGCGAACAGGTTCAGCGTCGAGCCCGCCTGCTCGAACACGGACCAGAAGAGCGCGGCCGCGAGGAACAGCACGCCAATCACGTACAGCTTCTTGCGTTCGTCGGGCGTCCAGTTGCTGCTGGTGAACAGCCAGCCGAAGAAGAACACGACGATGGCGAGGAGCATCACGCCGGCGCCGTCGGCCACCTGCACCGCGGTCACCGGGATTGCACCGGTATAGGCGCCGACACCGAACGCGACCAGCGCGGCGATCAGCAGAACGCCCCAGACGATCGCCTTTTTCCGGAGGCTCTCGGCGGCCTCCGGCGATTCCGCGCTCGCCGGGTGCAGACCGGCGTCCCCGAGGTTCTTGCTGCCGAGGATGTACTGGATGACGCCGAGCGTCATGCCGACGCCCGCCGCGGCAAATCCGATGTGCCAGCTGACATACTGTCCGAGATAGCCGCACACCAGCGGCGCGATGAAGGCGCCGAGATTGATCCCCATGTAGAAGATCGAGAATCCCGCGTCGCGGCGGATGTCGTCCTTCGAGTACAGGCGTCCGACGATGACGCTCACGTTCCCCTTCAGCAGCCCGGTGCCGATGACGATCAGGAACAGGCCGACATAGAACGTGGTCAGCGACGAGAAGGCCATGCAGAAGTGGCCCGACGCGATGATGATGCCCCCGTAGAGCACCGCCCGCCGCTGTCCGATCAGGCGATCCGCGATCCAGCCTCCGGGAAGCGTGGTCATGTACACCATCGAGGTGTACAGTCCGTAGATCGCCCCGGCGTCCGCCGTATCGAAGCCGAGGCCGCCCGTCGCGACAGACGCGGTCATGAAGAGGATGAGCAGCGCGCGCATGCCGTAGTAGCTGAAGCGCTCCCACATCTCGGTGAAGAACAGCGTGGCGAGGCCGCGCGGATGCCCGAAAAAGCCGGTGTCCAGGGAGCCGGCAGCGTCTGTCATTGCAGCCGAGTGTAACCTAAGGGGCATATGCGAATGCCGATCGGCGATTGGCGGATGACGATGGGGGTCGGCTCGCTGGCGCTCGCGCTTGGGGGATGCGCCACCGGACCGAAGCCGAAAGGCCCGCAGCCGCCCCCGGCGGCCACGCCCGCGGTTCCGGCGGCGGCCGACCCTGCGCCGGCGGCCCCCGGGCCGGCCGCGTCTGCGCCGGCATTGCCGCACCTGCTGCCGTTTCCCAGGCGGATGACGGTTGGCGCCGGGCCCGCATTCACGATCGGTCCCGGCTCCGCGATTTTCGTGACGAACACACCGTCTGCCCTGCGCATCGCAGGAGAGCTCGCGTCGTTCATCACGCGGTCCACCGGCGTCCGGCCGGCGGTTACGCCAGTCGTCGACGGCGTCCCGCAGATGGTGCCGGCCGGATCGCTGGCGTTGACCGTGGCTGCCGGCGCCGCCCCGCCCGAAGGCTATGCGCTCATCGTGGACGATCGCCAGTTGCGCCTCAATGCCTCGACAGCCGCCGGACTGTTCTACGGCGTGCAGACGATTCGCCAGCTCCTGCCCTACTGGGCGGAGCACGACGCGATCCTGTTCCAGAAGCCGCGCCCCGCGGCGATCCCGGCCGTCTCCATCGTGGACGCGCCGCGATACGAGTGGCGTGGCGCGATGCTCGACGTCGCGCGCCACTTCTTCTCGGTCGGCGAGGTGAAGCGCTACGTCGACCTGATCGCGCTCCACAAGATGAACCGGCTGCACCTCCACCTCGCGGACGACCAGGGCTGGCGCATCGAGATCAAGAAGTGGCCCGAGCTGACGGCCAAGGGAGGCGTCAGCGAAGTCGGCGGCACCCCCGGCGGCTTCTACACCCAGGCGCAGTATGGCGACCTTGTGGCCTATGCCGCGGATCGCTTCATCACGATCGTGCCGGAGATAGACATGCCGGGCCACACCAACGCCGCGCTGGCCTCGTATGCCGAGCTGAACTGCAACGGCCAGGCGCCGCCCGTCTTCACCGGCACCGAGGTCGGCTTCAGCGCGCTCTGCGTCGACAAGGACGTCACCTACCGCTTCATCGACGAGGTCGTGGGGGAGATCGCGGCGATGACACCCGGACCGTACTTCCACATCGGCGGCGACGAGGTGAAGACGCTGACGCCCGTGCAGTACCGCGCGTTTGTCGAGCGCGTGCAGGTCATCGTGCAGAAGCACGGCAAGCAGATGATCGGGTGGGACGAGGTGGCGGCGGCCGAGTTGCCGCCTACGGCGATCGTGCAGCACTGGCGGCCGGACGCGCCAAAGGGGGAACTGGCGCGCGTCCCAAACCTGATCCTGTCGCCCGCCAACCGCACCTACCTGGACATGAAGTACGACGGCGACACGGCGCTCGGATTGCGCTGGGCCGGACTGATCCCGATCAGGACCGCGTACGACTGGGACCCGGCCACTGTCGTGCCGGGCGCGCCCGCGTCCGCGATCCTCGGCATCGAGGCGCCGCTCTGGTCCGAGACGCTCGCGAACATGCGGGACGTCGAGTTCATGGCGTTCCCGCGACTGGCCGCCATCGCCGAGCTCGCGTGGTCGCCAGCCCCGCGCCGGGAGTGGGACGATTTCCGCCTCCGGCTCGGCGCCCAGGCACCGCGGTGG
>JANOJK010000405.1:0-5997 GCA_031408165.1 Acidobacteriota bacterium
ACACCACCTGGCGATCCTCGATGAAGTCGCCGAGGTGCGAATCCTCCTCCTCGCCGATCGGGGTCTCGAGCGAGATCGGCTCCTGCGCGATCTTCAGGACCTTGCGGACCTTCGACACCGGGATGTCCATCCGCTGCGCGATCTCCTCGGAGGTGGGCTCGCGCCCGAGCTCCTGCACGAGTGCGCGCGAGGTGCGGATCAACTTGTTGATCGTCTCGATCATGTGGACCGGGATGCGGATCGTCCGCGCCTGGTCGGCGATCGCCCGGGTGATGGCCTGCCGGATCCACCAGGTCGCGTAGGTCGAGAACTTGTAGCCGCGGCGGTACTCGAACTTGTCGACCGCCTTCATCAGGCCGATGTTGCCTTCCTGGATCAGATCCAGGAACTGGAGACCGCGGTTGGTGTACTTCTTCGCGATGGAGACGACGAGGCGCAGGTTCGCCTCGACCAGCTCCTTCTTCGCCTGCTCGGCCTGGGCCTCGCCGCGCGAGATGGTCTCGATCGTCCGCATCAACTGCTCGGGTGTCTCCTCGAGCTCGTCGGCCATCGTCTTGACCTGGACCTTCAGGTCCTTCTGCTGCTTGACGAGGTTCTTGCGCTCCTCGTCCTTCAGCTTCGGCCGGCGCGTCTTGAGCGTCAGCTGCCGCTCGATGTACGCGATCTGGCGCTGGAAGCGCATGACCGCTTCGACCTTGTCCTTGATCTGGTCGATCATCCGGCGCTTGATCGTCTCGGTGAACTCGATCCGGCGGAGCAGCTGCGAGAGGACGATCTGCCCGCGCATGCGTTCACCGCGGATCTTGCGGTACTTCCGCTTGTCCTTGGTGGTCGCCCCCTTCATCGTGTGGTCGAGCTTTTCCTTGCCCTTCTCCGCGACGGCCCACGCCTTGCGCACCGCGTCGATCTGGCGGAGCACCTGTCGCTTGCGGTCCTCGAGCTTCTCGTCGGTCAGCTCGTCGTCCACGAACGTGACCAGCTCGCGGATGCTGCGCTCGTCGTTCTTGAGCGCGTCTCCCATCTGCATGATGACCTTCGCGATGGTCGGCGTGCGGGAGATGGACTTGATGACGGCGAGCTTGCCGCGCTCGATCCGCTTGGCGATCTCGACCTCCCCCTCGCGCGTGAGGAGCGGCACGGTGCCCATCTCGCGCAAGTACATGCGGACGGGGTCGTTGGTCTTGTCGAGCGCGCCGGGGGTCAAATCGAGCTCGAGCTCCTCGGCCCCCACGCCGGTGCGGTCGAGCAGCTTCTCCTCGCGGTAGGTCTTCTCGGAGTCGACGACCTCGATGCCGGCGCTCCCGAACGTGCTGAACAGGTCGTCCAGTTCGTCGGACGAGGTGATGTCGGCCGGCAGCAGCTCGTTCACCTCGTCGTAGAGCAGGTATCCCTTCTCCTTGCCGATGGCGATGAGCTGCTTTACCTCGTCGTATTTTTCTTCGATCGACAACGCCGTGCCTCCAATGCCTTATTGCTTGTCCAACCGCTGAAGCAGGTCTTTCTTGCGCTCCCAGAGCGCGACGATCTCATGGTCGTGCGTGGCCGCGCCCGCTTCCTGCAGCCGGTCTATTTCCCGTTGAACTTCGGCCCGTTCCCGATCGACTCGCCGCATCCGGAGCGTCCGGACACAATCGGCCCCCTCGCCGGGGGCGCCGGTCTGGCGCGCGATCTCCTGGACGAACGCCGCCTCGCCTGTACTTAGACGCTCGATCAGGGCCTCTGGTAAAGACGCCCCAGGCCAGTCCTGCAGGGATCGCGCCTGCCGCAGGACCTCGCGGCTCGCCAACCCTTCCAGGTCGCCCTCTTCAAGCTCGAGGAGCGCCTCGCGGGCCCCTGCGCTCTGGTGCATGATGGCCCAAATCAGGCCGCGTTCCGCCACACTGACCTGTCCCATCGCCGGAACCCGGCGCTCGACGTCCGCCAGGCTCGTCTGCCGCTGCACGGCGGCTTTGCGGATCTCCGCCCGAACCACCTCTTCCGTAATCCTCGCTTTGTGCGACAGTCTGTCGGCAAACTGGTCACGCTGGGCCGCGTCGGGGATGCGTGCCGCCACGACCAGCATCTTGCCTAAGAACGACCGCCGTCCCTCATCCGTTGACAGATCTTCGTCCGCCGCCGACCGGTCGAGCAGGTATTCCAGGTATTGCCGTGAACTGCGCAACTGTTCCTGGTACGCGGCCGCGCCATGCCGCCGAATGTAGTTATCGGGATCATCCCCGGCCGGCAGCATGGCCACGTTGACCTGAAAACCCTCGGCGACGAGCATTTCGGACGTTCGCGCCGCCGCCCCCTGGCCTGCGGCGTCCGGGTCGAAGCTGAGGACGACTTTTCCGGCGAAACGGCGGAGCAGCTTCCCCTGGGCCGGCGTCAGCGCGGTCCCCGAGGACGCGACGACGTTGGTGATCCCGGCCTGCCAGGCCTGCGCCCAGTCGAAGTACCCTTCGACGAGCACCGCGTATTTGAGCCGGCTGATCGCATGTTTCGCGAGATTCAGCCCGTACAGCGTCCGTCCTTTGACGTAAATGGCCGTTTCGGGTGAATTCAGGTACTTCCTCTGCTGCCCGGCGTCCATCGCGCGGCCGCCAAACGCGACGATCGCGCCGTTGTCGCGGCAGATCGGAATCATGAGCCGGTTGCGGAACATGTCCCGCGCCGGCCCCTCGTCCCGCTGCACGAGCAGCCCGCTCTTGAGCAGCACCGGCTCGGTGAAGCCTTCCTGCAAGAGCCGCGCGCGCAGCCCGCCGGCCGCCGGTGCGAACCCCATCCCGAGGAGCGCAATCGTCTCGGCCGTCATTCCGCGCGCGTCGAGCAGCCGCCGCGCGGGCGCGCCCACCGGCGCCGCGAGCTGGTCGCGGAACCACGCGGCGGCGACTTCGTGCGCCTTCAACAGCCCTTCGCGCTCGCGCGACGACTCCCCGTCCTGCTTCGCGTCTTCCGCTTCGGGCACCGTGAGCCCGGCCCGCGCCGCGAGCTGCCGCACGGCTTCCGGGAAGCTGACCTTGTCGTTCAGCTCGACGAATTTGATGACATCGCCGCCGACCCCGCAGCCGAAGCAGTGGAAGAACCCCTTGTCGCCGTTCACGTGGAACGACGGCGTCTTTTCGCCGTGGAACGGGCACAGGCCTTTCCACGTCGCGCCGCTCTTGCGCAGCGGCACGCGCTCCTGGATGATCTGCACGATGTCCACGTGGGACTTCAGATCGTCGACAAAGCTGGCGGGGAACAGGGGCATCGGTTGAATGCTGAATGCTAAATGGTGAATGCTGAATGCTGAATGCTGAACGTTTTGATTCGACATTCAGCATTCAAAGTTCGACGTTTCCCGATCACTCCTTCAACTCCACGATGGTGACGCCGCCCCCGCCTTTGTTGTCGGGGGCCGGACCGAAGTTCGCGACGAATGCGTGCGCGCGGAGAAACTCGGCAATCGACCGGCGCAGCGCGCCGGTGCCGAACCCATGGATGATGCGCAGCGTGCGCAGTTCGGCGACCATGGCCTCGTCCAGGAACCGCTCCACCCGGCCGACCGCCTCCTCCGCGTGCGAGCCGATCACGTTGATCTCGCTCACCGCGGCATCGCGCGGGGCCATGGCGACGGTGACGTGCACCCGCGACGGCGCCGGAGCCCCCGCCTGCGCAGCGGTCAGGACGCGCAGATCGCCGATCCGCGCGCGCATCCGCTTGCCGCGCACGTCCACCTCCGCCTGTCCGTCGTGCAGCGCCGAGACGATGCCCTCGAGCCCCAGAGGTCCCACCGCGACCCGGTCGCCGATGGCTGCCGCGCGCCCCTCGTGCGCGGCCGCGGCCGCGTCGGGCGCGGGGGAGTCGACCGATTCGCGCAGGCGGCCCGCCACGAGGTCGATGGACGCCCGCGCCTCGGCGCGCGCCGATCCGATGTCCCCCGTCGGCACCAGCCGGGCGGCGCGGCGGTCCGCGTTCGCGGCGATGGACGAGGCGCGCGCCTTCAAGGTGTCCACCACCGCGTCAATCTCGCGGCGCGCGTCGCGCACCCGCTCGTCGATGCGCTGATCCAGGCGCTTGCGGAAGGTCTCCTCCCGGTCGCGCAGCTCCTGCTCCCGCGCCAGGAGCTTGCGCTGCGTCTCCTGGACCATCTGCCGCTCGCGCGCGACCAGGCGGTGCTCGTGCTCGAGCCCCTGCCGCTCGCGCTCCACCTGCGCCAGGTGCTCCGCCAGCTTCGCCTCGCGCGCCGTGCGCTGTGCGCGCGCCTGGGTGATGATGCCGGGCGGCAGGCCGAGGCGCGTCGCGATCTCCAGCGCCAGGCTGCTGCCGGGCGAGCCGTAGTGCAGGCGGTAGGTCGGCGCGAACGTCTCGGGATTGAACCCGAACCCCGCGGACGCGACCCCTTCCGTCGTTGACGCGTAGGTCTTCAGCGCGTCGAAGTGCGTGGTCGCCACCACCATCGCGCCGCGGGTGCGGAAGTGGTCGATGATGGCGGTCGCAAGCGCGCCTCCCTCGTTGGGATCCGTGCCGCCGCCGGCCTCGTCGAGGAGCACCAGCGCGGGCAACGCCAGCGCCGTGTCCATCGCCACGACATTGGCGATGTGGGCCGAGAAGGTGCTCAGGTTGTCGGCGATCGACTGCTCGTCGCCGATATCGGCGAAGACGCTGTGGAAGATCGGCACCTGCGTGCCCTCCGCCGCGGGGATGAGCAGCCCCGATTGCGCCATGACTGGCAGCAGTCCCGCCGTCTTGAGCGCGACGGTCTTGCCGCCCGTGTTGGGTCCGGTGATGACGAGCGCCCGCGCGGGCGGAATGAGCAGGACATCGACGGGCGTCACCTCGATCCCCCGCGCGATCAGCAGCGGATGCCGTGCCCCCCGCAGCTCGAGCCGCCCGTCATTGTTCGATCCGGGCTCGCTCGCGGGAACCCCGGCCCCACTCCGCTCGCGTGGCTCACTCGCTGTTCGCTCGTTTGCGATCGAGAGGCGAGGTTCGATACCGCCGATACTGAGCGAATATCGGGCCTTGGCCTGGACCACGTCGAGCGCCGTCGCGGCGTCGATCGTCCGGTGCAGCTCCGCGCCGCGGCCCCTGAACGCGTCCGCGAGCGCCAGCAGGATGCGGCGGACCTCTTCCTGCTCCTGCTGCTCGAGGGCGACGATGTCGTTGTTGATTTCGACGGTGCTCAGCGGCTCGAGGAACAGGCTCGCCCCGCTCGCGGAGCTGCCATGGATGATGCCGGGGATCGCCGTGCGGTTCTCGGCGCGGATGACGAGCACGTAGCGGCCGTTGCGATCGGTGACGATCTGCTGCTGCAGGTACTTTGCGGTGTCCTTCCCCCGCACGTACGACTCGAGCGTGCCCCGGAGGCGCGCGCGCTGCTTCCTCAGCCTGTCACGCAGGCTCTTGAGCGCCGGGCTGGCCTCGTCGACGACGTCTCCTGACGGATCGATTTTCCGCCGGACGTCGGCAATCTCCCGCTCGAACGACGCCGCCCCCTCCACGATCGCGCCAAGCCGCGGGAACGCCGCGCGGTGGCGCCTGATGCCGGCGACGCTGGCCTCGACGGAGGCGAGGAAGGTGGACAGGCCCAGCAGGTGCACCGCCTCGAGCGCGCGGCCCTCGACCGCGAGCGCCGCGACGATCGCGTCGATCTCCGCCGGCGCGCGCAGCCCGATCTCCCCCGTGCCCGAGAGGAACCGCGCGGTCTCCGCGGTGGTCGCGAGGGCTGAGGACACCGCCGCCGCGTCGGTCAGCGGCTCCAGGCGCGCGAGCGCGTCCGTCCCGGGCGGCGTCTGCGCCAGCCGGCAGACGGCGTCCACGATCCGATCGAATTCGAGGGCCTTGAGGGCGCCGGGCTGCATGGGGAGCAGGATTGCCAGCCAGCTGGATTGCCAGCAAGCGCAATCCATAAGTATAGCGCACGAAGGGCAGGGGCTCGGGCCTGGCAGGCTGATGAAAAACGCGAACCTGCCAAGGCAGAAGGCACAAGGCAGAAGGCAGGACACTGAGATCGCGCCGCAAATCTACATGTTC
>JANOJK010001198.1:0-3983 GCA_031408165.1 Acidobacteriota bacterium
GGCACGTGTTGTTGTCCCTGCGCGTCCGGCGATCGGTCGTGGGTGGGTTCGCTTATTTAGAAACATCGGAAACGCTTTCCCCCGCGGCCGCTCGTCATTCGAGCGGCCGTTTTCACGTACGGCCGCTCGTATTTTCGAGCGGCTTTTTTATTGGTGCGTGGTTCAGGAGGAGTCGATCATGAGGAAGTACGCAGGTGTCGCGACCGTGTTGGCGCTGGTGTTCAGCGCGGCGGCCGGGGCTGCGGCGCAGCAGGCCGCAAGCATAGTCGGGGTCGTGGCCGACGAGTCCGGGGCGCCGCTCCCCGGGGTGATGGTCCAGATCTCGAGTCCAGCGCTGATCGAGCGCGTCAGGACGGCCGCCACCACGACGGACGGGCGATTCCAGGTCGTGGACCTTCGTCCCGGCGACTACGTCGTCACCTTCGAGTTGACCGGCTTCCAGACGGTGCGGCGCGAGAAGATCCCGCTCAGCACCGGGTTCACCGCCACCGTGAACGCCACGCTGCCGGTCGGCGGCCTGTCGGAACAGGTCGTCGTGCGGGGCGGGGCTCCCGTGATCGACGCGCGGTCGAGCACCACCGAGCGTGCGTTGACGCAGGAGCTGCTCGAGGGCATTCCCGTCGGCCGCGTGCCGAACGTCGCGGTGCTGCTCGCCCCCGGCGCGGTCACGGCGCGGCCGGACGTCGGCGGGTCGGAAAGCGGCCAGACCGCCGGCATCTCGATCCACGGATCCCAGACGCGCGACCTGGTCTGGAACACCGACGGGCTGGACATGACGTCGAACACCGGGTCGGGCGGCGTGTCCGGCCAGTATCCCAACCAGGGCGCCTACCAGGAGATTGTCGTGCTGACGCGGGCGCTGCCGGCGGACGTCGGGGCGGGCGGCGTGAGCGTGAACATGGTCACCAAGGACGGCGGGAACCGTTTCCGCGGGGATTTCTTCGGGACGTTCACCAATAAGGACCTGCAGAGTGACAACGTCAGCGCCGCGCAGGTGGCGCGCGGCCTCATTGCGCCGAGCGCGACCAACGTGTTCTACGACCTCAACGGTGGCCTCGGCGGGCCGATCGCTCGCGATCGGCTCTGGTTCTTCGGCAGCGCGCGCCGCTTCCGCGTGGACCGCTTCGAGGCCAGTACCTTCAATCCTGACGGATCGCGCGCGCTCGACGAGAACCTGATCTGGAACACGAGCGGCAAGGTCACATGGCAGATCACACCCGCCAACCGGCTCTCGGGCTTCGTGGACTACAACTACAAGGTCCGCGATCATCGCCGCCAGACGACGGCCGCGTACCAGTTCGTATCGCCGGACGCCAGCTACTACTCGCCGCTCGGGGGACCGGTTGCCAACGTCAAGCTGACCTCCGCGCTGCGTCAGAACGTGCTGTTCGACACCGGCTTCTCCTGGTACTACGTGCCCTGGTCGCTCGACTACCAGCCCGGCCTCGCGGCCGATGCGCTCCCTCGCATCGACATCGCGCAGTCGACCTTGACGGGTGCGCCGACGCCCTCGATGGTGCGAGCCAACCAGGAGCGCCGCACCTGGAGCGGGACGGTGTCATGGCTGCCGCGATGGCGCGGCGAGCACCAGGTACGGACCGGCGTGCAGTATCAGCTCGCGCCCTACGGACAGACGTTCGACTCGCTGGGCCACGGCGATCTGGTCGCGCGGTACCGCAACGGGGCGCCCGATTCGGTGATCGTCTACAACACGCCGGTCAGGACGAGCCTGGAAGAAACCGAGCTCGCCCTGTTCCTCCAGGACGCCTGGACGATTGCGAACCGGCTCACGGTGAACGCGGGCGTGCGCTACGAGCGGCACATCGGCAGCCTCAACGAGCAGTCGGCGGCCGCGGGTGATTTCGTGGCCGCGCGGACGATTCCCGCGCAGCGCGGGCTGGTCACCTGGAATACGACTGTCCCGCGACTGGCGCTCAGCTACGACCTGGTCGGCAACGGCCGGACCGTGCTGAAGGCCAGCGTCAGCCAGTACGGCCAGCGTCAGGGTTCCCAGCTCGTGGACCAGTTCAATCCCATGCGGCAGAACACCGAGGTCCGCACCTGGGTTGACGCCAACGGCGACCGCCTTCCACAAGCGGCCGAAATCGGCCCCGGACAGGGCGGACTCGATCGCGGCGCGACCGTGCGCATCGACCCCGGCCTCAGGCGCCCCACCCAATGGGAAGCGACCGCGAGCGTCGAACGGGAGATCGCTGATGACTTCAGCGTCGCGGTCAGCTATTTCTACCGCAACTACCGGGATCTGACGGCGGTCGTCAACGTCGCCGTCGCCGCCACCGACTTCACACCCGTCACGATCACCAACCCGCTCGACGGCCAGCCGTTCACCATCTACAACCAGAGCGCCGCGAGCATCGGCAAGGTGGACAACCTGCTGACGAATGCCGCCGCGCTCGACCAGCGTTACCGGGGGGTCGAGGCGACGGTCAACCGCCGCTACGGAAGCAACCTCACGCTCTTCGGGGGCGTGACGGTCGGTTGGAACCGCGTGGCCGGCTCGGCCAGCCGCAACCCGAACGATGTGATCAACACGGAAGGATTCGACCTCCTGGACGCGCGGGTGATCGCGAATTTCTCGGCGCTTTACCGTCTGCCGTGGGCGCTCGATGTCTCAAGCCACGCGGCGTTCTACACCGGCCAGCCGCTGCGGCGGATCTACACGGTGACGCGAACGGTGCTCCCGGAGCTGCGCCAGGCCAGCCAGGACGTCAACCTGCTGCCCGCGGGCGCCGTCCGGAAACCGGACCAGACGCTGGTGGACGTCCGCATCGGCCGGCGTTTCCGTGCGGCCTACGGCGTGACGGCGGAGCCGCTGTTCGAGATTTTCAACCTGCTGAATGAAAACGCCTCGGTGCAGGAGGTGGAACAGGTCGGCACCGCGCTCGGGCGCATTTCGCGCAACATCGACGGCCGGCTCGTGCGGTTCGGCGTCAAGTTGACTTTTTAAGGAGGCTGCCCATGAGAAACCGGATCGTCATCGCCATCCTGATCGCTGCCGCGGTCGCCACGACGCGCGCCCAGCCAGCCATTCCCTATCCCGCGCTGGCGCGGCGCATCGTGACCGCGCTGGCGGTCGAGAAGGGGGAGCGCGTGCTCCTCCGGTACGATGCGGCAACGCTCGCGCCGCTCGGCCCGGAGCTCACCGCGCAACTCGAAGCGAAAGGCGCGAAGGTGGCGACCCTGGCCTACGGCGCGGCTCCGGACTTCGCCGCCACCCTTGCGCAAACCGACATCTACGTCTGGCTGCCGGCGGGGGAGAGCGCCCAGACGCCGGCCGAGCAGCGCTCGCTCCTCTCGAAATGGCTCGATGAGAAGCGCGGCCGCCAGTTCCACTTCCACTGGAATGGCGGGACACGCGACGTGGACGGCCTCACGGTTCCGCACACGGCGCCGTACGATGCCGTCTATGTCTCCGCCCTCGACATCGACTATGCCGCGCTCAGCCGCCAGCAGGATGCGGCGATCGCGCTGCTGCGTTCGGGCGAGATTCACCTCACGACTCCCGACGGGACGGATCTCCGCTTCACCGTCGCCGATCGGCCGTTCAACAAGCAGGACGGCGACGCGTCAAAGGCCCGCATGGCCGGCGCGCGCGTCCGGGTGGACCGCGAGATCGAGCTCCCGGCCGGCGTGTTGCGCGTGGCGCCGCTCGAGTCCAGCGTCCAGGGTGTGCTGTTCATCCCGAAGGCCCGGTTCGGCGATGCCATCGTCACCGGCGCGCGCCTGAATATTGTCGGGGGGGTGGTCGTCAACGCCTCGGCACAGAGCGGCGAACCGGCACTGCAGACATTCCTGAAGTCCGCCCCGGGCGCTTCGCGCTTCCGGGAGTTCTGCCTGGGCTTCAATCCCAAACTGGTGGTGCCGTCGGGCTCGTCGGCCCTCCCGTACTACGGCTATGGCGACGGTGTCGTCCGTCTCAGCCTCGGCGACAACGAGGAAGTCGGGGGACAGGTCCGCGGTGG
>JANOJK010000419.1:0-7392 GCA_031408165.1 Acidobacteriota bacterium
CCGGAGCTGCGTGAACGCGATGGCGGACGCGGCCGGCGACAGCCCCGGGATGACCCGGTCCCAGAGCCCCCCGAACGAGCCCGCGCGGCGGATGCTCTGGTTCGCGGGCATGTCGAGCACGCGGCGATACGCGGCGAAGCCAGCCAGGTGTACCCCGAGCGCGATGATCCCGAGCCCCGCCAGCGGCAGCGCGGCCTCGGTGGGCGCGGGCGCATGTCTGGCGGCCCGGTAATACATCTCGGACGGTACGTACGGCAGCAACCGCAGCGCGGCGCGTTCGGTGCGCGACGCGGGACGGGCCGCCCGCTCGGCTCGCGGGATCTTCCGATCCGCCCCGCCCGTCTCCCGGAACACGAACTGCGGCGCAATCGCCATGAAGGGAAGCACGAGCACCAGCAGCAGCATGACGATGTCGCCGCGCCGTCGATCGCGCAGCAGCAGATGGCTGATCGAGGAGGCGAGCGACGCCAGGCCGAGGACGAACAGCAGGAACGCCGCGCCGGCGAGCAGCGAGACGAGTGTCCCCGTGGCGCTCAAGCCGACGGCCATGCCGATCGTCACCCCGAGCAGCGTCGGCACCAGGAGCGCGATCCACGGATCCGCGAGCGCCCCCGCAACCTGCGCCATGTAGAGCGCCGTCCGGGGGATCGGCAGCAGCAGCAGCCGCGTGATGCTGCCCCCGTCGCGCGTCGGCAGCACGATCGGTCCCAGGATCGTGAGCGCGAGCGCGAGGATGATGAGATAGCGCAGCACTTCCATCGGGATCAGCATCGACCCGGTCGCCGTCCCGAATCCCGCGGCGATCCCGAGGATGAAGAGGCCGATGCTCGACGGGACCAGGAGGATCATCGCCATGATCGGCCCCAGCTTCCCGGCCGCCACCGAAAAGCGCTCCACCATGTCGCGCGAGCCGGTACGCTCGAGCGAGTTCACGAGCACCCGCCAGCGCATCCAGAGAAAGGCGCGGAAGATCCGCCGTACTACAGCCATTGCAGATCGACCGCGGGCCGCTCGCCGCCGACCAGTTGGATGAACAGCTCTTCGAGTGTGCCCTGGCCGTGCTCGCCCGCGCGCACCTCTTCGATCCGCCCCTGGGCGACGATGCGGCCGTCGGCAATCACCCCGATGTGCGTCGACAGGCGCTCGACGATCTCGAGGATGTGCGACGTCAGGAACACCGTCCCGCCGCGGGCGACGAACGAGTGCAGCAGCTCCTTGATCTGCCGCGACGCGACGGCGTCGATGCCTTCGAACGGCTCGTCGAGGAACAGCAGCCGCGGCGCGGGCAGCAGCGCGGCGGCCAGCGCGAGCTTCTTCCGCATCCCGTGCGAGAAATCGGTGACGAGCGTCGTAGCCGCCGCGGTGAGATCCATCAGTGAGAGCAGATCCGCCGACCGCGGCTTGAAAGTCTCGGCCGGCATGCCGTGCACCTGGGCGACGAAGCTCAACGTTTCGGCTGCGGTCAGCCGGTCGAACAGCGCGAGATCCTCCGGTACCACCCCGACGCGTCGCTTGATTTCCACCGCATCGACGCCGGGGTCGAGGCCGAGAATCCGGATCTCCCCGGCCGAGGGGCGCAGCAGGCCCGTCAGGCACTTGATCGTGGTCGACTTGCCGGCGCCGTTGGGCCCGAGAAACCCGTAGAAGCTGCCCGGTGGAACCTGCAGATCGATGCCGTCCACGGCCCGCTTCGATCCGAACGTGCGGGCGAGGCCGCGCGTCTCGACTGCGAATTCCATCGACAAGGATTGTATGTCAGCATGAACGGATGAACCGCCTCGCGCGCGAGCGCAGTCCTTACCTCCTGCAGCACGCAGGCAACCCGGTCGACTGGTATCCCTGGGGCGACGAGGCGTTCGAGAAGGCGCGCACGGAGAACAAGCCCATCTTCCTGTCGATCGGCTACTCGACCTGCCACTGGTGCCACGTGATGGAGCACGAGTCGTTCGAAAGCCGTGAGGTCGCCGACGCGCTGAACGCGCGTTTCGTGTCCATCAAAGTCGATCGCGAGGAGCGGCCGGACGTCGATCGTGTCTACATGACGTTCGTGCAGTCGACGACGGGATCGGGCGGGTGGCCGATGACCGTGTTCCTCACCCCGGAGTTGAAGCCGTTCTTCGGCGGCACCTACTTTCCGCCGCTCTCCCAGAGGGGCCGGCCCGGGTTCATGGATCTGCTCCGCGAGATCGGCCGCGTGTGGCAGGACGATCGCGCGAGCGTCGATTTCGCCGCGGCGGAGCTCTTCGACCGGCTCAAGTCGGTCGCCGGCGCCGACGGCCGCTCGCGGGGGGAATCGAGCATCGGGGGCCCCGATGCCCTCGCCGAAGCCGTGGAGCAGTATCAGGTGGGATTCGACCGCCGCCATGGGGGCTTCGGCGAGTCGCCGAAATTCCCCCGTCCGTCGGAGCTGCTGTTCCTCCTGCGCGAGCACGCGCGCACCGGCGCGCAGCCGCCGCTGATGATGGCCGCCGAAAGTCTGCGCGCGATGGCGCTCGGCGGGATGCGCGATCATATCGGCGGCGGCTTCCATCGATATTCGGTAGACGCGCAGTGGCGCGTGCCGCACTTCGAGAAAATGCTCTACGACCAGGCGCAGCTGGTGCTGGCGTATCTCGAAGCTGCGCAGGCGACGGGCGACGACTTCTTCGCGGCAGTCGCCGAAGACACGCTGGCCTACGTCGCGCGCGACCTGCGCGATCCGGCCGGTGGCTTTCATTCCGCCGAAGACGCCGACAGCGTGCCTCCTGACCCGTCGAGTGCCGCGGGTGACGGCGGTCGGAAAAAGGAAGGCGCGTTCTATGTCTGGAGCGACGCCGAGATCGCCGCACTGCTCGGCGCCGACGCCGATGTCGTCCGCCGGCGATTCGGGATTGTGCCGGACGGGAACGCGCCGCAGGATCCGCACGGGGAGTTCACCGGCCAGAATCTGCTCTACACGGCGCATTCGGTCGAGGAGGTGGCGGCGGCGAGCGGACGGAGCGCCGAGGAGGTCGTGGCGATCCTTGAACGCGCGCGACAGATCCTGTTCGACGCCCGGGCGCGGCGCCCCCGGCCTCAGCTCGACGACAAAGTGCTCACCTCCTGGAACGGGATGATGATTGCGGCGTTCGCGCGCGCGGCGCGCGTCCTGCCCGAGCGCCCGCAGGCGGCGGCCTGGCTGGCGACGGCCCGCGGCGCCGCGCAGTTCATCTTCGATCGCCTGTGGAATGGCTCGACCGGCACCCTCCTGCGCCGGTATCGCGACGGCGACGCGTCGATCGAGGCGTACGCCGAAGACTACTCGTCGCTGGTCTGGGGCTTGCTCGAGCTCTTCCAGTCCGACGGCGATCCCGCTTGGCTGTCGTGGGCGCGCGCGCTGCAGGCGCAGCAGGACGCGCGCTTCTGGGATGGCGCCGACGGCGGGTGGTTCAGCACCACGGGCCGCGACCCCTCGGTGCTGCTGCGGTTGAAAGAGGATTACGACGGCGCCGAGCCCTCGGCAGGCTCGGTGTCGGTCCTCAATCTCCTGACGCTGGCGCACCTCACAGGTGATGACGCGGCGAGAGCAAAGGCCGAACGGACGCTCGGCCGGTACGGCAGTCGGGCGGGACGCGCCGGCCGGGTGATTCCGATGATGATGGCCGCCCTCTCGACGTGGCACGCGGGGGCGATGCAGGTCGTCATGCTCGGCGCCGAAGCCGACGTCAAGGCGCTGCGCGGCGAGGCGGCGCGCCATTACCTGCCGTTCGCGGTCATGGTGCCGGTGACCCCGGGCGATCGGCAGCGCGAGCTGGCCGCGACGATGCCTTACGTCGGGGCGATGCAGCAGAGGGACGGCCTCGCGACCGCCTTCGTGTGCCGTGACTTCGCATGCCGCGAGCCGGTGACGGCACCCGACGCGCTCGCCGCGCAGCTGCGGTCCGCATGACCCTTCCACGTGACGGAGGGCAGGGCGCCCCGGTCCAGGTCGCCTTCAACGGCGATCAGACGCGCGCCGCTGTCCGCCTCTTCCATCCCAAAGGCAACATCATCACGGCGGAGATGATCCGCGCGCTGGTGCCATCGCTCGAGAGCATCGCGGACCACCCGCACGTGAAGCTGGTCACGATCGAGGGGGCCGGGGCGGACTTCAGCTTCGGGGCGAGCATCCCGGAACACGCGCCCGGTGAGATTGGCCGCGTGCTCCCGGCGGTCCACGCGCTCATCCACGCGCTCCTCGACCTGCCCGTCGTCACCGCGGCGCTCGTCCGCGGCCGCTGTCTCGGCGGCGGCTTCGAGCTCGCGCTGGCGTGCGACTTCATCTTTGCGGAAGAATCGGCGGTGTTCGCCCTGCCCGCAGTGGCGCTCGGCGTGTTTCCGCCGGCGGCGTCGGCGCTGCTGCCGCCGCGCGTCGGGACGGCGCGCGCGACCAGCGCCATCGTGACGGGACGGCCGTTGGGAGCGGCGGCCTGGCACCACGCGGGACTGCTCGAGGGGCTCGTCGCCGACGGCACGCTCGCGGGCGAAGTCGACGCGTGGTTCGAGGCGCAGCTTCGCGGCAAGTCCGCCGCGGCGCTGCGGCATGCGACGGCGGCGGCGCGGTGGTCGCTCCGGCGGCACGTGCGCCTCGTCCTCCCCGAGCTGGAGCAGTTATACTTGAAGGATTTGATGCAGACGCACGACGCCGGGGAGGGGATCGCCGCGTTCCTCGCCGGGCGGGCCCCCACCTGGACGGACCGGTGACGCTTGATGGAGTTTGACGTCGAAATCGTGCTGCGGGACACGAATCAGGCGGTGACCGAACGGGTCGAGCACGGGACGGAGCCGCGCGCCTGGCGCGAGCTCGACGTCGAGACCGTCCTGAAGCAGATCCTCCGGGCGATCGACCGGGTGAAGAACCCGACCGCCTCGGCCCGGATCGTCGCCCTGCGCGGCTTCAGCTGGATCGTCGAACCGATGGGGGACGAGGTCGTCATCGCGATCGAGATCCCGATGGGGGCGGCGGTCGCCGGCCCGTTCGCGATCGACTCGCAGCGCCTCGACGCGATGATCCGGAGGGTCATCGCCGCCGCGGCTGCGCCCGGCCCCACTATCCATTAACGTCATCGCGATTACACAATTCGCACGCGCCCGCAAACTTTCGCGAGAATCCCGCGCGTTTTTCGGGCATTTCCACACGGCATCGCAATTGCCTCTCGACGCTCATTCCGAGATTCCAAAGGTTGGGCCGCTCCCGCCCGGTCATGAAACTACCTTACCGAATCCTCGTCCTGGATGATGACGAGCACGCGCTGTCCGGCATTGTGGAACTTCTCCGAGATGCCGGTCATAACGTGACAGGCGCGGCGACCTACGACGCCGCGAAACGGTTGCTGGCCGTCAGCCCGTTCGATTTGCTTGTCTCCGACGTCCGGCTGCGGTCGTTCAACGGCCTGCACCTCGTCATGCAGACCCGGATGGACCACCCGGAAACGGCGATCATCATCATCACCGGCTACGACGATCCCCTGATCGATCTCGAGGCGCACCGGTACGACGCGGACCTCGTGCGCAAGCCGATCCGGCCGGCAGAGTTCCAGCAACGGGTCAACGAGGCGCTCGCCCGGGTGCGGCGGCAGCGCCGCTGGCCGCGCAAGCGCGTCGTCGGCGGCTTCCGCGTGACCATCAAGGGGCGGCCCGCGGCGGTCGTGGACGTGTCGTACGGCGGGTTGCGGCTCGAGTTGCCCGATGGCCAGGGGCTGCCCGAGTCGTTCGACGTGGAAGTCGCCGGGATCGGCCTGCACCTGGAGGTGGAGCCGGTCTGGTTGCAGCCCTCGCCGGAGGCGAGCGGCGCGGTCTGCGGCGCCACGCTCGCCGCCGAACACACCCCGTCCGCCCGGACGTGGCGCGCGATCGTCGATCGCCTCAACGCGTAATCTCACCAGGCCGGGAGATCCGGAGTTCTCCTGAACAAAAATATCTTCCTGCTAAAGTAGCAGCCGCATGATGAAGCGAGCTGTCGTTGCGATGATACTGGGCGCCGCCCTTCAGGATCCCGCACCCTCCCAGACCCCTTTCCCGCTCGAAGAGGCCACCGCCGCCCAGCTCCAGGAGGGGATGACGTCCGGACGGCTGACGGCGCGGAAGATCGCCGAGCTGTATCTGCGCCGCATCGAGGAGATCGACCGCCGCGGTCCGTCGCTCCGGTCCGTCATCGAGCTGAATCCTGATGCGCTGGTCATCGCGGACGCGCTCGATGCGGAGAGGAAGGCGACGGGCCCGCGCGGCCCGCTCCACGGCATCCCCGTCCTGATCAAGGACAACATCGACACCGGCGACCGGATGCTGACCACCGCGGGATCGCTCGCGCTCGAGGGATCGCATCCCGCGAAGGACGCCTTCGTGGTCGAGCGGCTCCGGGCCGCGGGCGTCGTCATCCTCGGGAAGACGAACCTGAGCGAGTGGGCGAACTTCCGCTCCTCCCATTCCTCCAGCGGATGGAGCGGCCGCGGCGGTCAGGTGAAGAACCCCTACGCGCTGGACCGCAACCCGTGCGGATCGAGCTCGGGCACGGGGGCCGCGATCGCCGCCAACCTTGCCGCGATTGGGGTCGGGACGGAGACCGACGGCTCGATCGTGTGTCCGTCGGGGGCCAACGGCCTGGTCGGCATCAAGCCGACGGTGGGACTCGTGAGCCGCAGCGGGATCATTCCCATCTCGCACACGCAGGACACCGCGGGGCCGATGGCGCGCACGGTCGCCGACGCCGCGCTGCTGCTCGCCGCGATGGCCGGCGTCGATCCGATCGATCCCGCGACGAGGGGGACCGGGGCGCACGCCGCGCGCGACTATTCCACGAGCCTCGACGCCGGCGCGCTGAAAGGGGCGAGGATCGGCGTCGCGCGGAAACAGTACTTCGGCTACAGCGCGGCGGCCGACCTCGTCGTGAACCAGGCCATCGCGGACATGAAAGCCCGCGGCGCCGTCATCATCGATCCCGCCGACATTCCCACGGCGTCGAAGATGGACGCCTGCGAAATCGAGATCCTGCTTTATGAGTTCAAGGCGGGTCTCAACACCTATCTCGAGTCCCGTGGTCCCTTGTCGCCGGTGCGCTCGCTCGAGGAGCTGATCGCGTTCAACGAGCGGGAGAAGGCGCGCGAGATGCCGTATTTCGGACAGGAGCTGTTCCTCCAGGCGCAGAAGAAGGGGCCGCTCTCCACACCGGCCTATCGCACCGCGGCGGCGACGTGCCGCACGCTCGCGCGCGCGCAGGGGATCGACCTCGTGATGCGGCGGCATCGTCTCGACGCAATCGTGGCGCCGACCGGCAGCCCGGCGTGGACGACCGACCTCGTGAACGGCGATCACTTCACCGGCGCCAGCTCGACGCCCGCCGCCGTCGCCGGCTATCCCAACATCACGGTTCCCGCCGGCCAGGCGTTCGGCTTGCCG
>JANOJK010001228.1:0-3863 GCA_031408165.1 Acidobacteriota bacterium
GATCACGACGCCGACGATCGAGCGCGGCACGATCCTGATCCGCGGAAACAGGATTGAGGCCGTTGGCGCGAGCGTGCAGGTGCCGGCCGGCGTGAAGACGGTCGACGCCGCCGGCGCCGACGTCTATCCCGGCTTCATCAATGCGCGGTCGACGGTCGGCCTGAACGAGCCCGGGCCCCGCGGATTCGAAGACGTCAACGAGATGCTCGACTACAACCCGCAACTCCGGACGCGGGTCGCGTATCACAGCGAAAGCGACACCATCGCGGTCACGCGCGCCAACGGCATCACCACCGTCGCGGTCGTTCCGGGCGGCGGCATCTTCGGCGGCGAAGTGGCGGTGATGAACCTCGACGGCTGGACCTGGGAAGAGGCGACGCTCAAGGCCAATGCCGGGATCGGGTTCAACTTTCCGAGCATCGGCGGGGGCGGAGGCCGTGGGGGCGGAGGCGGACGCGGCGGCGGCGCCCCGGGCGCGACCTTCGACCAGATCAAGAAGCAGCGGGACGATCGCCTCAACGAGATCTCCAGGACGTTCGCGCTGGCGCGCGCGTATGCGAAGGGCGGACCGGACAAGGCAAAGGACCTGGTCCTCGAGGCGCTCGTGCCCGTCGTCGAGGGCCGGTTGCCGCTCGTGACCAACGTCTCGGGCGAGGCGAACATCCGGGACGCGGTCGCGTTCGCGGAACGCGAGAAGGTGAAGATCATCATCGCCGGCGCGGCGGAGGCCGGCATGGTCGCGGCGCTGCTGAAGGAAAAGAACATCCCGGTCATCATCGGGAACGTGCTCACCCCGCCCACGCGGGAAGACGCGTTTCACGCCGCCAGCTACCAGGCCGCCGGGGAGCTTGCGAAGGCCGGCGTCAAGGTCGCGTTCTCCACGAGCGACGCCGCGTATGCGCGCAACCTGCCCTTCCACGCCGCCATGTCGGTGGCCTGGGGGCTCGATCGCAACGAGGCGCTCAGGGCCCTGACGATCAACGCGGCCGAGATCCTCGGGATCGCCGACCGGGTCGGTAGCCTCGAGGCCGGCAAGGACGCGAACCTGTTCATCTCACAGGGCGATCCTCTCGAGGCGAAGAGCCAGGTGACCCGCGTCGTGATCCAGGGCAGGGACGTCGGCCTCGACAACAAGCACCTGGCGCTGTATCAGAAGTACATCGCCCGTCAGTGAGGGCCGCGGACCACGGCCGCCAGATACCCTGGGTACGCGGGATCGAGCAAAGTGAGGATCTCTGACATGACACGCACGCTTCGACCCGGTGCTGGTGTTGCCGCGGCGGCCCTCGCCTTTGCCTTCGCCGCGCGTGCGGAAGCGCCGCGCTCTTACGCGATCAAGGGAGCCCGCATCGTGACGATGTCGGGAGGGCCGATCCAGTCGGGAACCATCGTCTTGCGAAACGGGCTGATAGTGTCCGTCGGCGCCGGCGCGGCGGCGCCCGCCGATGCGGTCGTGATCGACGGCGCCGGCATGACGGTGTATCCCGGCCTCATCGACATGGGAAATCCGGCGGGCACCGACATCCTGGTGAACCTCCAGCTGGCCCAGCAGGGAGCGCGCACCACGGACGAATCGGAGCGCGCGAAGCGAATGGTGATCCTGCGGCCGCACGTCCTCGCGGCCGAACACGTCCGTCTGGATGCGCCCGAATTGTCGCGGCTGGCGGCCGGCGGTGTCACCAGCGTCCTGGCGACGCCGCCCGGTATCCTCGTCAAGGGGCAGAGTGCGCTCGTGAACGTGACAACCCCGGATTTCGAGCCGATCGTCGGGGCGGTCGCCCAACCGCGGGCGGGCCTCAGCGTCATCCGATCCCCCGTCGCGCTGCACGTCGAGCTCCAGCGCGTGGGAGGCGACGGGTTCCCCATCGCGCTGCTGGGCGGCATCGCCTTCGTGCGTCAGAGCTTCGTCGATGCGCAATACCAGCAGCTCCTCCAGCAGCGCTACCAGAAAACGCAGGGGGGCCTCGCCCGGCCCTCCTTCGATCCCGCTCTGGACGCGATGCAGGCCGCGCTTGCCGGCCGGCAGCCCGTCGCGTTCGAGGCCGGGCTGCAGCGCGACATCCTGCGCGCGCTCGACATGGCGAACGAGTTCAAGCTGTCGCCCATCATCACGGGCGCGATCGAGGCGGACCTCGCCGCGGCGGAGCTCAAGGCGGCCGGTGCGAAGGTGCTCTTCAACCTCAATTACCCGGTGCGGTCGCGCGCCATTCCTCCGGATGCCGAGGAAGCGGCGCGGGAGCTCCGGCTCCGCGCGCACGCGTCGAAGACACCCGCCGGACTGGCAAAGGCCGGGATCCCCTTCGCCTTCTCCGGAGCGGGCCTCGCGAGCGCCGCGGATTTCGTCAAGAACGTCGCGCGCGCGGTGAAAGAGGGACTGCCGGAGGACGCGGCCCTTCACGCGCTGACCATCGGCGCGGCACGAATCGCCGGCGCCGCCGACCGGGTAGGCTCGCTCGAAAAGGGCAAGATCGCCAACGTCATCGTGACGAGCGGCGATCTCTTCAACGACGCGACGCGGATCCGCCATGTGTTCGTGGACGGGCGGATGGTCAACATCGAGATCGCCGATACGGCCGGTCGCGGCGGCAGGGGCCGGGGCGGTCAGTAAGCCAGGCGCGGCGTTGCTTTCAGAATGGTGAGATGTCGGGCGTAGCGCCCACGTCGATCTGCGCCGATGGCAGCCGTCAGCGTCGAGTGGCAGTCCAGCCGACGCCGATGGCGCTCCCGCAGCCAGGATAGCTCCGGAAATTCACCGTGCCCTCTGCCCTGGTCGACGCCATGAACACCGCGTTGACGCCAGTCGACGGTCCTTCAATCTGGTTACCCGAACTGTATCCAAAAGCGCGATACGACAGGGTGGACGCAGGGCACGGCCCCGGAATGCACACGACGGTTGGAGCGATGTTGATGCTCAGATTCGAAAAGGTCTGCGACCCGGAGCAGCCGTTGAAGTCGTGTCCCAGTGTGATGGTCGTCACCACCTCGTCTGGTGAAATCGTGAACGCGATGGGCCGCCCCTGGGCGGTTGTTCCACTCCACTGGCCGGCGTAGCCGGTGGCGGCCGGGCCGGCGGGACTCCCGCAAGCACCCGCGAGGGCGCACACAGCCATCACCGAGAAACAGGAGCCGAGTGCCTTCATCTGTTGGCGCCGCTTGTCAGAATACACCTGGGCCTCATTTGCCCCGCAACTTTGCCACGGGTCCGTCGACGCCATTTGGCAGCTGGGTGTCGGCGAGTTGGTCGTCGTCTCGCGCTTCCCGTTTGAGCCTGGCGAGATCGCTCTTGAGCGTTGAGGTCAGCGACTCCTGGCCGGGCTCGCCATACAGGTTGTGCAGTTCGTAGGGATCGTTGACCAGGTCGAACAGTTCCCACTGGTTCCTGGTCCAGAAGTGTATCAACTTGTGCGTGCTGGTGCGGACGCCGTAGTGCGCCCTTGTATTGTGGTCGCCAGGATCGTGGTAGTAGCGGTAGTACATCGACGTGCGCCAGTCGGCAGGCGGGCGGCCGCGCAGCACGGACAGCAGGCTGCGTCCCTGCATGTCGGCCGACGCCGGGAGGCCCGCCACCTCGAGGAAGGTCGGCGCGAAATCGATGTTCAGCGCGATGGCGTCGGTCCTGGTCCCCGGCTTGATCCCTCCGGGCCAGCGGACGAGAAATGGCATCCGGATGGACTCTTCGTACATGAAGCGCTTGTCGAAGAGACCGTGGTCGCCGAGAAAGAACCCCTGGTCGCTGGTGTAGATGACCTTGGTATTGCGCGCAAGGCCCGCCTTGTCGAGACACGCCAGCACCTGGCCGACGCTGTCGTCCACAGATTGAACGGTCGCCAGATAGTCCTGCATATACCGCTGATACTTCCAGC
>JANOJK010001233.1:0-1666 GCA_031408165.1 Acidobacteriota bacterium
GCGTCACCTTCGTCTGCCCCGGGCTGATGGTGCCGAGGCCGGCCTCTATGGACGGGCAGCTGCCATGCGCCGGGTGGGGGTTGGACGCCATCTCGTGCGGCCGGTTGTCGTTGTTGATGAACGTGACGGTCTGCCCGACCGCCACCGTTACCGCCGCCGGCGCGACCCCCGTCCCGCTGATCGTGATAGTCGCGCCGCTGGTGCCAGTCACGCCGCCGTCGCGCACGACGACGGTCACCCCGCCGGGGGACGATGGCGAGCCGCCGCCGCCGCAGGCGGACAGCGTGCCGAGGGCCAGAAGAAAACCTGCGGTACGCGCGCGCATCGAACTCACCATCAGAAAAACTTCCGTGCGATGTTGAACCCGATGAACCAGGAGTCGTTGCTCACGCCGCCGCGCGCCAGCTGGACGAGCGTCGTGCCGAAGCCGTTCGACACGTTGATCTGGAACGTATGGCCGCCCGAGCGCATCTCGATGCCGAAGCTGGCCTGGTCGATACCGGGCCCGTAGCCGCTCAGCCGAGGCGTCACCTCGCCGACGAGATACGCGGTCGGGCGGATGCGGACGCGCGCGCCGAGCCCGAGCATGAGGGTGTTGTTGTCCACGCCGCTCCCGCCGGGCAGCGGATTCGAGTTCACGAGGAACATCGGCTCCGCATAGACCGCCGCTACCCTGCCCAGCTTCTTCGACGCCACCAGCGCTATCGACGACGACTTCTGGCCCCGCAGGTTGTTCGTCCCCTCCAGGGTCCCGAGCAGGTCGAGGCCGAGGGGATGGCCGTTGTCCTTCTCCTGCAGCAGGCTCTGCTGCCCGAAGATCTGCATCGTCCGCTCGCTCGTACGATGTAGTCCGATCTGCGTGCCCGGCAGCAGCCCGTAGCGGAACTCGAGGCCGATCTGCGCGCCGGAATCGAAGCCGAAGACATTACTCACCAGGTCGCTGAAATCGCCGCTGCCCAGCGAGCGCGTGAAGCGGTGCGTCACGCGGAACGCGGTCCTGTTCACCGGCATCCTGAGCGTCGTCGGCAGCGCGGCGAGGTTGAAGTCCGGCTGCAGCGGATCGAGCCGGCTGTCCGGGTTGGAGGCCTGCGGCGGCGGCGGAGTGGTCGCCTGTGCGAGCGCCCCGGAGGGGGTGCCGGCGAGCACGAGGAGCAGCAGCCATCCGCGCCAAGCGACTCTCGTACAAATCTTCATCTGCGGTGGCTATCGCAAAGGGAGTGCCCGAGCAGACCGGCGCTCCAACGGGTGGGGGACGGCTGGAAAGTGAAGAAACGACGGCAGATAAGTTACGGGCCCGGAAAGGATTTACCAAAACCGAAAGCCTCGGATCGGCTCCTGCGGCCCTACTCGATGCGGTGTTTCGCCAGGTAGTAACTCAGGGCGCGCTGGCTGATTCCCATCGCCTCCGCGGCGTCTTTCTTGACGCCGTTGGCCGCCTGCAGCGCGCGCCGGACGGTCTCGCGTTCGGTCCAGTCCAGATTCTGGCGCAGCGAGCTCGAGGGGAGCCCCGCCGTGCTCGTGGGGGCGACGCCAAGGAGGCGCACGACATCGGCGCCGATCATCGGGGCGGGCGACAGCACCACGGCGCGCTCCACGGTGTTCTCGAGCTCGCGCACGTTGCCCGGCCAGTCGGCGGCCTGCAGCGCCTCCAGCACGCCGGCCTCGA
>JANOJK010000420.1:0-2401 GCA_031408165.1 Acidobacteriota bacterium
CTCCGGGGTCCGTAAAATTGAATGTTGAATGTTGAATGTTGAATGCTGAACGCTCGGATTCAGCATTCAGCATTCAGCATTCAGCTTTTGAAACCCCTTCTAGAAGCGCAGGGACGCTTTCACGCTGAAGCGGACGGTCGACCATGGGGCGAAGTCGTCCGGCGGCTGACAGAACGTGATCCGCACGTCCGGCGAAATGGCGACGCGATCGCCGATTGGAATCTCCACGCCCCCCATGCCGTACACCATCGTGGACGTGCTGCGGCGCGGAATCGTCTGCGCAGGGGAGCCGAAGCGGTCGAGCAACGTGCCCTTGTAGAACGCGCCGCCGAACCCGGCGCCGACGTACGGAGCCACGCCGCGCGCGGCGAAGCGGTACGCAATGTTCGCGCTCGCGAACACGGTCCGTCCCGAAAACTGCAGCAACGTAGTGTCGCGCTCGTGTCCGAGACGCTCCACCTCCGCGCCAATCGACCACGTCGGACGGAACCGCCATTCCACACCGGCGCCGGCCGCCGTGCCTGACCCGATGCTCCCTTCATCGTCCCAGGTCCTGCCGCGGCCGGCGGAGACCGTGATCGAAATCGTCGCCGGTGGCGCCGGGGGCGGCGCGGTCGTGGCGGATTGAGCGAGCACTGAGAGCGCGATCGATGCGAGCGTCAAGGACAAGACGAACACCTCCTTGTTCTATGAAGGCGCAGAACCGGCGGACACCGGCTCAGCGTCGTGTAAGATTCCGGTGTGCCACTGCTCGTTGCGGTCATCCTTTTCGTCACCAGCTTCGTCCCTCTCGCGCCGGCGCCGCTGGATACGACCTGGGCCCAGTTCCGCGGGCCCGCTGGCCGCGCGGTCTCCGCGATCGACACGCTGCCGGCGAAATGGTCCACGACGATCAACGTGGCGTGGCAGGCGGACGTGCCGGGACGCGGCTGGTCGTCGCCGATCGTGTGGGGTGACCAGGTCATCGTCACATCGGCCGTCGGCTCGGGCGCCTTCAAGCAGCCGTCCACCGGTATCTACGGCAACGACTACGTCGCGGAACTGCAGCGGCAGGGGCTGAGCGAAGCGCAAATCATGGAGAAGCTCCGGCTGCGCGATCTCGAGTCGCCGCAGGAAGCCGGCGAGCTGCAGTTCATGATCTACGCCTTCGACGTCAAGACTGGCAAGGTGCGATGGGAACGCGTTGCGCACACGGGGCCGCCGGTCGGCGGCCGGCACCGCAAGAACACCTACGCCTCCGAGACGCCGGCGACCGACGGCGATCGCATCTACGCGCTCTTCGGCAACATCGGGCTCTTCTGCTACTCCATGGACGGCACGCTGCTGTGGACGCACAAGATCGCGCCGCAGCCCCGCTATCTCGACTTCGGCACCGCGGCGTCTCCCGTGGTGCACGACGGCCGCGTGTACTTCCAGGACGACAACGAGGTGGACTCCTTCCTCGCGGCGCTCGACGCGAAGACGGGGGCCGTGATCTGGAAGACGCCGCGGACGCTCGGCGGTGGACGTCCGCTCTCGGGATGGTCCTCGCCCTACGTGTGGGTGAATCCGACGCGCACCGAAATCGTGACCATCGGCCGGCAGTTCGCCGTCAGCTATGACCTCGACGGCAAGGAATTGTGGCGGCTGAAGGGCATGACGCAGGCCAACCCGACGCCGACCGCGGGGGACGGCATGCTGTACCTCGGCACCGGATCCCAGGGTGAATCGAACCGCCCGCTCTTTGCCGTGAAGCCGGGCGCCGCCGGTGACATCTCGCTCCAGCCCGGTCAGACCGCCAACGAGTTCGTCGCGTGGTTCCAGCCGCGCGCCGCGGCCTATACCTCGTCGCCCCTCGTGTTCGGCGGCCGCGTCTACGCGCTGAACGACACGGGCATCCTTCAGGTGTTCGACGCCAGGACCGGGCGCGAGATCTACAAGGCGCGCGTCGGTGGCGTGGGAAACACGTTTTCCGCATCCCCGTGGGCGTCAGGCGGGAAGGTCTACTTCCTCAGCGAGGAAGGGGACACGTTCGTCGTCAAGCCCGGCGACGCGTACGACGAACTGGCGAAGAACAGCCTCGGGGAGCTCGCATTCGCAAGCCCCGCCGTCACGCGCGACGGCCTCTTCATCCGCACGCAGACGCGGCTGTACCGGATCAAGTAGGAGTAGTCCTTCCCGGCCCACGGGCTCTCAACAAGATCACCAAGATCACGAAGAGCACAAAGGCTCATGTGAGACGCCGTCGCCGCCGGCATGGCAATGCTGGCAGCGCACGTCGAGTGCGAACGAGAAACCCCGCATCCGCTGGATCAGCGCGTCGCGCCCGATGTCCGCGGGAAAATACTGCAGGTTTCTGGCCTTCCACGGCGTTTGCGCCGCGAGGGGGGTGGCCGCGGCGAGCACCGCGGCGAGGGCGAGC
>JANOJK010000011.1:0-4299 GCA_031408165.1 Acidobacteriota bacterium
GATCAAGACGGCCGATCTCGAGGAGCGCGTCTACCGCTTCCGCTGCGTCGAGGCCTGGTCGATGGTGATCCCGTGGGTCGGCATCCCGCTGGCGGCCGTCATCAAGCGCGCCGAGCCGGCGCCGAAGGCCGCGTTCGTGGAGATGCAGACGCTCCTCCGCCCCTCGGAGATGCCGGGCCTCGCCTCCGGCGGTCTGGACTGGCCCTACACCGAGGGGCTGCGGATGGACGAAGCGATGAACCCGCTGGCGCTCCTCGCCGTCGGCCTGTACGGCAAAACCCTCATGAACCAGAACGGCGCGCCGATTCGGCTCGTGGTCCCCTGGAAGTACGGGTTCAAGAACGTGAAATCGATCGTGCGGATTCGTTTCGTCGAGAAGATGCCCCACACCGCCTGGAACGACGCCAATCCCGGGGAGTACGGCTTCTACTCGAACGTCAACCCGGCGGTCGATCACCCGCGCTGGAGCCAGGCGACCGAGCGCCGCATCCCGAGCTACTTCAAGACGACGAAGACGCTCATGTTCAACGGCTACGCCGACCAGGTCGGCTCGATGTACGCCGGCATGGACCTCAAGAAGTTCTACTGAGCGTGCCGCCGCGCTGGATCAAGGTCCCGATCTTCCTGCTGTGCCTCGTGCCGGCGGGGCTGCTCGTGCGTGGCATGCTGGTCGGCGATCTCGGCATCAATCCGGCCGAAACGATCCAGCTCGAGACCGGGCGCTGGGCCCTGAAGTTCCTGCTCCTGAGTCTGGCGATCACGCCCCTTCGCCGCATCACCGGCTGGAACGTCCTCATTCAATACCGCCGGATGCTCGGACTGTTCGCCTTCTTCTACGCGACGCAGCACGTCCTCTCCTACTGGTCGTTCGACCTCGGGTTTTCGTTCCGCGCCATGGCCGGCGACATCCTGAAGCGTCCTTTCATCACTCTCGGCTTCGCCGCGTTCCTGATGCTGGTCCCCCTCGCGCTGACCTCGACGAAGGGCTGGATCCGCCGTCTCGGAAAGAAGTGGACGCTGCTGCACCGCCTCGTCTACCTCGCCGCGATCTGTGCGGTGATCCATTTTGCCTGGAAGGTCAAAGTGTTCACGGGCGATCCCGTCCTCTACGCCGGCGTTCTCACGGTGCTGCTGGGCTTCCGCATTATCCGGGCGCTGAAGGTCAGGACCGCCGCGAGAACCCCGAAGACCAGTTAAGTCCCCCCTGAACACCCCCTTTCCGCCTTTACGCCGCCATGGCCTCGAATTTACCCACATTGGCAACGAGGTGAACACCGCCTCGCGGGTTCAGGCGCTTGACCAGGGAACACCACGCCACCATAGTCCGTTACGCGGCCACGTTCGACGCCGCGAGTGGGGAATTCGCGGCCAAACCTGTCGCCGAAATTACCCTGCCGGGGGGAACCCGGAGCCTTCCCATCAACGGAAGAGCAAGCTCGGCCATCGTCCTCCCGCGTGTACACCCCGCTCCGTCCGGTCCCGCATGAGGTATCACTCTTGCTATACCCGCGACGTCGACGTTCCGTGGAGGCAACTTGGTAGTGCGGACATTGTCTGGTCTGAAGACCGTGATGGGGCGGCGCGGGGTCGGGTATTTCGGGTATCTCCTGACGGGGGTGACGGCGCCGAGGCTCGCGTACGAGTTTCTCTGGGGCCCTGCCGCGCCGGCGCCCTTCCGCGCCCTCTTCGGCGAGGCGGCGCGCCGGCTGTGTCCGGAGGTGCCGATCGACGCGGCGTTCGACCCCGGGCACTCGGCGGCCAGCGTCGAAGCCGCGATGGATCGGGCCCACGCCGCGGGCCTGACCGGCACCCGGCACGGCTTTGACGGTCACCTGACGACCCTGAGGCGCCATCCGGATCGCGGCGCCTTGTTCGCCGCCGAGCGCGACGCCGATCGGCGCGCGTTCAATGCGCGCTTCGACGCCTCGATCCTCACCGAGGAAAGCGCGCGGCGCCTGCTCCGGGAGCTCCGGGCACGCGTCACGACCTACCACGACTACGCCCCCATCGATTTCGGCGGCGGATTGACGGTTGGGCAGGTCGCCTCGAGTGACAGCGGCACGGGACGGTGGGACGTCTTCAACCGCCGGGTGGTGGCGCCGCTCGTCGAGGGGCGCCGGGTCCTGGACCTGGGATGCAATAACGGCTCGATGCCCCTCATGATGCTGCGAGCGGGCGCGCGCTCGGTCGTCGGGATCGAAGGTTCGCCCGAGATCGCGGACGTGGCCCGCCTCAACGGCCGGATCCTCGCCTGGCGCGACATCCGCCCATACGACTTTCGCGTCGTGACGGGGGACATGCGCCTCTGCCTCACCGACGACCTCGGCCCCGTCGACGTCGTCACGGCCTTCTGCTCGCTGTACTACCTGCCGGAAGCCGACATGGCGCGGGTCATCCGCAAGGCGGCGGCGATGGGTGCGACACTCGTCCTGCAGGCCAACGAGGCGATTGACAACCTGCCGGCCGGCGGTGCGACGCTGCGACGCCTCATGGAGGCGAACGGGTATCCGGACGTCGAGACACATGCGTTTCGCGGATTCGCCCGCCCCCTGCTGGTCGGCGCGGGCGCGGGGCGATGAGCGCTCCGAGCACGGAAGGATTCCGGCCGGTGCTCGACGCCCTCGCCGCGGGCGCGGAGCGCTATTTCGGCGACGCCCGTGCGGTCCTCGAGCCGACGGCGCGTCTCGACCGTCCCTTCTCCGCACTGTTGCGCCTGCACGTCACGACACCGGCGGGTCGCGTGCGGACGTACCTCAAGGTGTACAAGCCGCGTCCGCTCGTCGCGTACGAGCGACCGATGGACATGTCGCGGCTGGTCGAGGATGAGTTCGCGGCGACGCGGCGGCTATACACCGCGCTCGCCGGGCGCCCGGGTCTTGCGGCGCCGCGGCCGATCGCCGCGTTTCCTGAACACCACGCCATCCTCACCGAAGAGGTCGTTGGCACATCATTCGACCGCGTGCTTCGGGCCGAAGCGTGGGGATGGCGCAAGCCGTCACCGATGCTGGAGTCGATAGCCGCACGGATCGGCGCCTGGGTTCGTGAGTACCAGCGCGCGATGGGCGGCTCCGGCGCGCTGTCCCTCGTGGCGCAGCGGGAGTACATCGACGAGCGCCTCCGGCACATCACACCGCGCATCCTGACGCCCGATGAACGCGTGCGCACGCTCGATCTGTTCGACCAGCTCGCGGCGGATGTGACACCCTCGGATCAGCCGCTGGTCGCGATCCACGCCGACCTGTGCCCGGGCAACATTCTCGTGACCGCCGGCGGCGGGATCAGCGTGCTGGACTTCGCGATGGCGCAATCCGGGACGCGGTTCCACGACGTCGCGCACCTGTACATGCACCTGGAGCGGCTGCGCTCGCGTCCGCGCGTTCGCTCCGCGTTCGTGCCGACGCTCCAGGCGGCGCTGCTGCGCGCCTGTCACGGTCAGGGTCCGCAGCCCGATCCGCTCTTCCGCCTGATGCTGCTGCAGCATGTGGTCTGTCACGTGACGCAGCTCGCCGACCGTTCCGCGGGACCCCTCGACCCGGCCCTGCGCTGGCTCATCCGGCGACGATGGCGGGCCGGCCTCGCCATGCCGACTCTTGCCCGCGGGAGCGCGTCCACCGCCCGTCCGGCGACAATCGGGCCCGCTCACCCCCGAAATCTGCCAATTCACTGAAAGTCCCTTTTTCCGTAACAACTTGCGGCTATTCTGTGCCCATGCACAAGCCGATCAAGTACGTTGAGAAGGGCATCACGGTCGCGGCCAGGGGCGCCTGGGCCATCTTCGACACCCTCAACAGCATCAAGCCGAACGCGGCGTTCACGCCGAAGTGGTCGGAGCTGCCCCTGCAGAAGTCCTGGCAGAAAGTGAAACCGCCGCTCGGCTGGCCGCGGGAAACCGATTCGCTTTGCCCCAACTGCGTGCGCGAAGCGCGGCAGGCGATTGTTGACGGCAAACAGGACTACAAGATCCTCCTCAACGAAAAGGTCGGCGAGATCAAGGCGACCATCACCGAGAAGGACGGCAAGATCGTCATGATCAAGGATTGCCCGATCCATGGGCACTTCGAGGACGTGATGGCGATGGACCCGGCGTTCTTCAAGCACCTCGAGGACGTGTTCCCCGGGAGCGACATCCGCTCCCACGCCGACGAGAAGCACCACAACCACGGCAGCTCGACCATCAAGTACGGGCGCGGGTCGGTCCTCACGATCGACCTGACCAACCGCTGCAAAAAGATGTGCGACCCGTGTTTCATGGACGCCAACCAGGTCGGCTTCGTCCACGAACTGTCGTGGGAAGAAATC
>JANOJK010000035.1:0-4319 GCA_031408165.1 Acidobacteriota bacterium
GCCACCATCGCGGGCGTCATCCAGGCCCCGCCTCGCTACTCGCCGTTCAACAATCCCGAGCGCGCGAAGGAGCGCCGCAACACGGTCATCCGGGCGATGGCGGAGACCGGCTTCATCAGCGGGGCGGACGCCGATCGCGCCGCGCGCGAGCCGGTGCAGATCGTCGCGCGCGCGCTCGAGTCCGAGGCGCCGTACTTCGTCGACTACCTGACGCAGGAGCTCGTGGAGCGGTCCAAGGCGTCGGGCCCGGTCGACGTCTACTCGACCCTCGACCTGCACCTCCAGCGCATCGCGCAGGACGCGGTCCGCGAAGGGCTCACGCGGGTGGATGCGATCCTCGCGAGGCGCAAGCCCCGGTTCCCGCAGGCGGCGCTCATCGCCATCGATCCGCGCACGGGCGAGATTCTCGCCATGGTGGGGGGGCGCTCGTACAACCAGTCGCAATACAACCGCGCCGTCAGCGCCAAACGCCAGCCCGGATCCGTCTTCAAGCCGTTTGTCTATCTCGCCGCATTCGAGCGCGCCGAGGCCGACGGGCGCACCGACATCACCCCCGCCACCATAGTCGTCGACGAACCTACGTCATTCACCGCCAACGACAAGGAGTGGACGCCCGGCAACTACGACAACGAGTACGACGGCCCGATCACGCTCCGTCGCGCGCTCGCGCTCTCCCGCAACATCGCCACCGTCAAGGTCGCCGAATCGACCGGCTTCGACAACGTCGCCTCGTTCTGGCGGCGGTTCGGCATCGGCACGACGCCGAAGGGATATCCGTCGATCGCCCTGGGAGTCTTCGAAGCGACCCCCTTCGAGATCGCCACGGCGTATACGGTGTTTCCCAATGCCGGCAGCATCCGGCCGCTGCGCGCCATCACCCGCATCGTCGGTGAGGGCAAGGATGTGCCGCTCCAGATGCCCGAGCTGAAGTCCGTCGCGCGGAAGGACACCACCTACCTGGTGACCAATATGATGCGCAGCGTCATGAACGAGGGCACCGGCGCGGCGGCCCGGGGGAACGGCTTCAGCCTCGACGGCGCGGGCAAGACGGGGACGACCAACGACCTGCGCGACGCCTGGTTCGTCGGCTTCACGCCGGAGCTGCTGACCGTGGTGTGGGTCGGGCTCGACGACAACCAGGCGCTCGGCCTGAGCGGCGCGCAGGCGGCCCTGCCGATCTGGACGCAGTTCATGGCCCGCGCGCTGGCCGGCCACGCGAATCAGACCTTCGACGTCCCGGACGGAATCGTGTTCGTTGACATCGACAAGGACACGGGAAAGCTCGCCACGCCGGGGTGCCCGCGGGTGTTCCGCGAGTCCTTCCGCGCCGGCACCGAGCCCGTCGAGCTCTGCGCCATTCATTCGTTCTAGGAGGACGTATGTTCAAGAAGCTTGCGGCAGCGGCCCTGGTGGTATCCGTCGTTTCAGTCGGTTCGGCGGCACAGGACGCCCCGTCCACGCTCGCCGGCGTCTCGAAAGCCATGGGCGCCGACGGCGTGACTTCGATCACCTTCGCGGGATCGGCCGCGAACGGCAACTTCGGACAGAGCAAGAACATCGCCGGGCCGCTGGCGATGACACAGGTGACGAGCTACACCCGCGCGATCGACTTCAGCCAGCCGGCGTCGCGGGCGACGGGCCCGACGATGCCGCCCGCCGTGCCCGGCGCGCCGCCGCCGCAGCCGGGCACCTTCAACCAGAACATCGCGCCGAGCGCCGGGTGGCCCCAGCAGCTCGACATCTGGATCACGCCCTGGGGATTCCTGAAAGGGGCCACGGCCAATAACGCCACCGTCCGGTCGCAGCGGATCGGCGGAAAGGCCTTCAACGTCGTGTCGTGGACGCCGCCCCAGAAGTCCCCATCCGGTCAGCCTTACAAGGTCAACGGGTATGTGAACGATCAGAACCTGATCGAGCGCGTCGAGACGTGGGTGGAACACCCCGTTCTCGGCGATCTGCACGTGGAGGCAACCTACAGCAACTACCAGGATTTCGGCGGCCTCAAAATCCCGACGCGAATCGTGCAGAAGCGGGCGGGGCTCCAGACCTTCGAGGCGACGATCACGAGCGCCACCGCCAACCCGCCCGACATTGCGCAGTTGCTGCAGGCGCCGGCACCGCAGGGCGGCCGCGGCGGCGCGCCCGGCGGCGGCGCGCCCGCGGCGCCCACCGTACAGTCCGAGAAGCTCGGCGACGGCGTGCATCGCATCACCGGCGGCTACGTCGCGCTGGCGGTTGAATTCAAGGACCACGTGGTGCTGCTCGAAGGCGGCCAGAACGAGGCGCGCGGGCTGGCGGTGATCGCCGAAACGAAACGCCTCATCCCGAACAAGCCGATCCGGTACGTCGTCAACACGCACGCGCACTTCGACCACTCCGGCGGGCTGGCGCCGTTCGCGGCGGAGGGCATCACCATCATTACGCAGGACAACAACCGGGCCTTCCTCGAGAAGGGCCTCGGCTCACCGCGGACGCTGATGGGAGACGCCCTCGCGAAGGCGGGTCGCAAACCGAAGATCGAGGGGGTCGCCGCCCGCCGGGTGCTCACCGACGGCACGCAGACGATCGAACTGCATCACGTGCAGAACCTCGAGCACAGCGACGGCATGCTCATCGCGTTCCTGCCGAAGGAGAAAATCCTGTTCACCGGCGACTTCAACGTCCCGGCGGCGGGGCAGGCCGTCAGCCCCGCGATCGCGACGCTCGTTCAGAACGTGGAGCGGCTGAAGCTGGATTTCGAGCGCCACGTGCTGGTCCACGCGCCGAACCCGGATCGTCCGCTGACGAAAGCCGATCTGCTGGCGCTCCTCAAGTAACCGGCGTCTGTTACTGGCGCCTCGAGGGCGGGCGGATGGCGTCGGGGTCGCTGTTGACGGGGATGAGGATCGGCGATTTCCACGGGAGCCTCGGGCCCGAGCCGCGGCCCTTCGACCGGATGGTATCAACCGACCTGTTAGAATTGGGGTAATCAACTTCCCCGATTCTCGAGGTGTCTGTGAGATTCAAGGTCCTTCTGTGTGTGTTACTGCTGACGGCCGCTATTGGCGCCTGCCGCAAGGCCCCGGCCGGTCAGGTGGGGACGACGGCGTCCACGCCGGGTGCGACCGGCCAGGCCGGTTCCGGCACGCCGGCCGCCGCGGTGCCGGGCCAGCCCCCGGCGGCGGAGCCTGTCAAGCCGGTCCCCGCCACGCTGCCCGCCGTCATCGCGCGCGTGAACGGCCAGGAGGTGAAGAAGGAAGACTTCGATCGCATCATTCGCACGATGGAGCAGCGCGCCGGCCAGCCCATCCCCCCCGATCGCCGCGATGAAATCATGCGCGGCGCCGTCGATCAGCTCGTGGTCTACACGCTGCTCTCGCAGGAGAGCCGGAATCGCGGCATCAAGGTCGAGGAGACCGAAATCGACGCGAAGATGGCGGAGCTGAAGAAGCAGTTCCCGACGCAGGACGCGTTCGACAAGGCCCTGAAGGAACGCGGCATGACCCTCGACAGCCTGCGCCGGGACGCGCGTGTCGACCTGAGCGTGACCAAACTGATGGAGGCGGAAACCGGCGCGCTGCCGGGGCCGAGCGACCTCGAGGCGAAGGACTTCTACGACAAGAACCCCGAGCGCTTCCAGCAGAAGGAATCGGCCCGCGCCAGTCACATCCTCGTCCGCGTGGACGAAAAGGCCGACGCCGCGGCGAAGAAGAAGGCGCGCGCGGAAATCGATTCGGTCCTCAAGCAGGTGAAGGCGGGCGGCGACTTCGCGAAGCTCGCGCAGGAGCACTCGCAGGACGGCAGCGCCTCGCAGGGCGGGGACCTGAACTACTTCGACAAGGGACAGATGGTCCCGGCGTTCGACAAGGTGGCATTCGAGCTGAAGCCCGGCCAGGTGAGCGACGTTGTCACGACCCAGTTCGGATACCACATCATCAAGGTTGTCGATCACAAGCCGGGGCGGACGGTGCCGTTCGAGGAGTCCTCGCAGCAGATCAAGCAGTTCCTCGGCGACCAGAAGAAGCAGCAGCACAGCGACGCGTTCATCGCCGGGCTGAAGAAGAAGTCGAAGATCGAGGTCCTCATCTGATGACCGGGGTGCTGTGAACGAAGAGGTCCTGGCAGCCGCGGCCGCGGCGCTCGCGCGCGGCGAGCCGAGCGCGCTCGTCACGATCGTGCGCGCGAGCGGCTCGACCCCGCAGCGCACCGGCGCGAAAATGCTGGTCTTCGCCGACGGCCGCACGGTCGGCACCATCGGGGGCGGCTGCTACGAGAACGACGCACTGGGCAAGGCGCGCGCGGCGATCGCCACCGGCACGCCCGCGCTCGTCAAGTACGAC
>JANOJK010000067.1:0-3239 GCA_031408165.1 Acidobacteriota bacterium
CCCGGCTGCGAGGTGGTGACGGGGGAGTTCTGGTGCGGCGAGATTGCCCGCCACGACCGCCGTCGTCTGGCACACGCCATCTGGGCCGTGCTCGCCAGGAGACTCTTGTAGGAAGCGGTAGACTGTAGTCGCTATCAATAACAAAGGAGTAGAGATGAGAATCCTATGCGCGGCGGTGGTGGCGCTTTGCCTGTCGGCCGCCGTGACAGCGAACGACGAGACGAAACTGGGCGCCGGCGTGACGATCAAGGAAGCCACGCCGATTCCGTTCATCGTGAAGAATCCGCAGGATTACGTCGGCAAGACCGTGCGCATCGACGGGCTCGCCACGGCGGTGTGCGCGCAGATGGGCTGCTGGATGGCGGTGGCCGACAGCGCGAAGAAGGATGCGCCGACGATCCGCCTGAAGGTCGAGCACGAGGGGGCCATCGTGTTTCCGATGAGCGCCAAGGGCCGGCAGGTGTCGGCGGAAGGCACGTTCGAAGCGATCGGCGGCTCCGACCAGCACGGCAAGGACGCGTCGATGGAACACGCGAAAGAGGACCCCAAGGCCTCGAAGCAGTACCAGATCAAGGCCACGGGAGCGGTCATACAATAGGCGGTTCGCGGCGTGATGCACCAGTCGAAGGCAGGCGTCCTCGTCACCATCGCGGCGTCGATCGCGATCGCGGCGGGAGCGGCGGCGGCGCGCCAGGACGATCGCGCACAGGCGCTCTATTCTCAGATCGATCGTATCGCGGCGCGCGAGTACGCGCCGCCCCGCTTCGGTCCGGCGCGGTGGTTGTCGGGTGGCGCGGCGTACACGCTCGTCGAGCCCGCGGCCCCGCCGGCGGACGGCTCCGACCTCGTGCGCTACGACACCGCGACTGGCGCACGAACGGTGCTCGTCTCCGCGTCACGATTGACCCCGGCGGGCACGGGCAAGCCGCTGGAGATCGCCGACTACGCCTGGTCCGCCGGAGAACGGCGTCTGCTCGTCTTCACCAACGCCAAGCGGGTCTGGCGCCAGAACACCAGGGGCGACTACTGGGTGTACGACCTGGCCTCGAAGGCGCTGTCGAAACTCGGCGGTACCGCTGCCGAATCCACGCTCATGTTCGCGAAGTTCTCGCCAGACGGAGCGCGCGTCGCGTACGTCCGGGCTCACGACATCTACGTGGAGTCTCTCGACGACCACGACATCCGCAGGATTACGCGCGACGGATCGGACACGGTCATCAACGGGACGTCCGATTGGGTCTACGAGGAGGAGCTCAGCCTCAGGGACGGGTTCCGCTGGAGCCCTGACGGCCGCCAGATCGCGTACTGGCAGTTCGACACGTCGGGCGTGGGCGTCTTCACCCTCGTCAACGACACCGACGCGCTCTATCCGACCGTCACGCGGATTCCGTATCCGAAAGTGGGCACGACCAATCCAGCCGTGCGCATCGGCGTGGCGTCCGCCCGGGGCGGGCGCACGCAGTGGGTCAAAACGCCCGGCGATCCCCGGGAGCACTATCTCGCCAGGCTCGAATGGGTCGATCCCTCGACGGTCGCCGTCGAGCAGTTGAACCGGCTGCAGAACCGCATCGACCTGCTCCTGGCGGATGCCCGAACGGGCGACGTGCGCCGCCTGTTCCGCGATGAATCGTCGACCTGGGTCGAGCTGATGGACCAGATTCAACCGGTGGAGAAGGGTCGAGCGTTTCTCTGGCTCAGCGAGCGTGACGGCTGGCAGCACCTGTATCGTATTCCGCGCGACGGCGGTGCCCCCGCGCTCGTCACGCGATTCGATGCGGACGTGACCGACATGGTCAACACGGACGACACCGGTGGGTGGGTGTACTTTCTGGCGTCACCCGACAACCCCACACAGCGGTATCTCTACCGATCGAGGCTGGACGGCTCGGCGCCTCCCGAGCGCGTGACCCCCCAGGGCCTCGCCGGCACGCATACCTACGACGTGGCGCCGAACGCCAGGGTGGCGTTCCACACCTACTCGCGGTTCGACACGCCGCCCACCGTGGACCTGGTGGAGCTGCCGTCGCATCGGCTGGTCCGCGGGCTCACCGACATCCGGGCCCTGGCGGCGAAGCTCGAGCCGGTGCTGCAACCGCCTTCCGAGTTCCTGCGGGTGGACCTCGAAGGTGGCGTCACGCTGGACGGATGGATGCTGAAGCCGCGGGGCTTCCGCACGGGCCAGCGTTATCCCCTCGTCGTGTTCGTCTACGGCGAGCCCGCGGCGCAGACGGTTCTCGATCGGTGGACGGGCAATACGGTGCTCTTCCACCGCGCACTCGCCGAGGCCGGCTACATTGTCGTCAGCCTCGACAACCGCGGTACGCCCGCCCCTCGGGGCGCGGCGTGGCGGAAGGTCGTCTATGGCGCGATCGGCGATCTTTCCTCGAAGGAGCAGGCGGCCGCGATCCGGGCGCTCGCGGATCGGCATGCGTTCATCGATCGGGAACGCGTCGGCATCTGGGGATGGAGCGGCGGCGGGACGAGCACCCTCAATGCGATGTTTCGTTTTTCCGGCGTCTACCGGGTAGGGGTCGCCGTGGCACCGGTGCCCGATCAGCGCCTGTACGACACGATTTACCAGGAACGCTACATGGGCCTGCCGTCGGAGAACGCCGAGGGATATCGGAAAGGCTCGCCCATTCATTTTGCCGAGGGACTCGCCGGCAAACTGCTCATCGTTCACGGCTCCGGAGACGACAACGTCCATTACCAGGGGACCGAGCGTCTGGTCAATCGCCTCGTGGAGCTCGGCAAATCGTTCGACCTGATGGTCTATCCCAACCGCACCCATGCCATCGCCGAAGGTCCCGGCACGACCGCGCATGTGTACCGACTGATCGCGCGGTACTTCATCGAGCATCTTCCGCCGGGCGGCCGTTAGTCTAGAAGGCCTATAAAGTGTCGAATGCTGAATGATGATTGTTGATTGTTGATTGCTGTATTCATCGTTGACAGTTCAGCATTCAGCATTTCATGGCCACCTCGGGCTGTTAGCAATCGACAAAGTGCTTACCTGTCCTGAGTGCCTGTTCTTCATCTCCAGCAGGGTTCGCTGGCGTTCGGCCACCTGCCGCTGTTCGAGGACGCCGACCTGCGCATCGACCCGGGGGAGCGGATCGCGCTCATCGGCCGGAACGGCAGCGGGAAGTCCAGTCTGTTGAAGGCGATTGCGGGTGACGTCCCGCTCGACGAGGGGACGATCTGGCGGGCTCCCGGGCTCAAGGTCGCGCGGCTGGAGC